>CAYWXC010000091.1:0-3248 GCA_964462345.1 Microcaldota archaeon
CATCATCCCATTCATTATATCACCATTAAGCATAAAATGAGGTTTGGGCAGATGCGGTGGGGAAATTGGCAAGTATGCGCAGGGTGGAGGTGCGCATGCTGTCCGAGGACGAGCATAAGACTGCATTATTGTACAGATCCATCATATCCCAAACCCTTGGTATATATTGTGTCTTCGCTTGTATATATTTACTCTCTCAGTTTTCTAGTAACATCCACACAAAAAATAGATAATAATTTGTAAAAAATTTATATTTTGATAGTTTAATATATTAGTATATAAGTTTCAATACGCTTAAATCAAATAGATATATTTAAATATCTTAGTAGTATGTAATGTAACTATGGAAAATGTCCCTGATAAAGTGCAAGAAACTTTCTCCAGGCTCAAGGAAAGCATTGACTACGTTATAGTACTGAGGAAGATAAATGACCATTTTTATGTGTATAAAGCTTCAAGCCGATGGGATAAGAAGGAGAAAAGGGTAAAGAGCTCGCAACAGTATATAGGGAGGATAACCGAGCATGGCGCATTCATAAAAAGAGCTGAAGAATACGAGAAATCTGCGCTGGAGAGGGCCAGGATACTGCTTGAAGCGCATGGGGCAACTGTAGATTTTCCCGGAGAGAAGGATAGTAGGAGTAAGGAAATCAATGCTGCAACAGAAAACAGCTCAGAAGAAGATATTGGTGAAGTGGACAAAAAGATACTCATGTGCCTGAGCATGAATTCCAGGATGCCTATGTCAAAGTTGGCAAGAATAGTTGGCATAAGCGAGCAGAATGCTTATTATAGGGTAAAGGCGCTCGAAAAAAGGTTTGGGATAAAGTATATACTGGAGATAAATCCAGAAAAATTAGGGTATAGCAGTTATTTGTTTTTAATAAAATTTTTAGAATCAGTACCTCCAACAGATGATATAAAAAGGCTGTTCGAGAGTAATTATAAAGTACAATTTGTGGCAGTAACTAAAGGAGAATATGACATAATGGCGTATATGTTAGATGTAAGTAGCACAGAAGTAATAAATATATTGGCAGAATTGCTTCTTAAGACAGAGCTAGGAAAATATAAAGCAAGATGGAATCTTATACCTTATGCAATGGCGTATTCTTTCGTACCATTAAGGGAAAATTTTATAGAGAATGCATTAAAAAGTTTAATTTGGAAAAAAAATAGGCATGCACTTACCTCTACACAAGAGAAATTAAGATACAGAGAATATCTAATTCTTAAGGAGTTGAATTTAGATAGTTCTGAAAGCTTTTCTGAAATAGATAAAAAATACAAATTTAATGAAGGAACTGCAAGATATACTTATCGGAATTTATTAGAAGAAGGAATAATAGTAAGATCAACAATAACTATGACAAAATTACAGATAAAGTATGTAGGTATAATAGTGATTGAAGATTTACATGGGAGATTAATAGCAGAAACTAGACACAACTTTCTTACAGAGACGATAAGTTATGGCCCTATAATAAATAAATACTGTTTAGGTGGCAATATTGCAGTGCCAATGGGAGCCATAGCATTGATGCCTATATTTGAAGAGGGTTATTTAGAATACACAGCTAAAAAGATAGAAGAAGAATTACAAGGATCACTGGTAAAGACATCGATAATTACAGATATAATTATAGGGTCATTATGTTATAGAAGATTCGATAATAACTATTCCAAGCAACAGCATAAATTATTGACTGAATATAAAAAATTAAATCCACAAAAACTCATTGATTATACGTAGCAAATCGTATATCTTAAAAAGCTCCATTCACTTTAGTAACATCCAAACATACTAACACTCCCTGATATATTTCAAAAATAAACTTTAAAAAAGCTTTCTTGCATAACAGTAATATTAGTAAAAGCTTGTTTATATGGACAATGATGCCTTAGGCCAGGAAATGTGGAGACATTATAACAAGAAACCTGTTTTTCAGGTAGTAGAGCGAGGGGACAGTTAAGAAGCAGGTGCGATCGTATATCTTGCCAGGCTATTCGATTATCGAATTGGAATTTATTTATTCACACTGCGAAATATCTTGCAAACACTGTTTTTGCGTAACTGAGTATTACAACAACTGACAACCTTAATTAGAATAATGCAAAGGATAGAAATCTCTGCCAAATAGAAGGTTATACATGGTTAGAGATTCCAAAGAATCAGTTTATATGAGAGCGCAATTAATGACACCTTCGCAGGGTTGGCCCTCCAACGTTACACAAGCATGATGATAATTGAATTAAAATAATGATACCTACAGCAACTATCTTAATATTATATTAACACATTAACTCCGTCCATAATACAGACTACGCGTTTTACTACAGTAACGTTTGTAGATAATCTAATACACAAGCCTTAATAGCAGAAAATCATATTATCACCACATATATTACTCTAGAGTAAGCCTTAAAAAGGCTTTCTTGTGAGATAGTAACGTTAGTAAATTGTGGTATTATGGATGATGATGTCTTCGGTCAGGAAATATGGGGACATTACAATAAGAAACCTGTTTTTCAGGTAGTGGATCGTGAGGATGGCTACATTAACGTGGATAATGAATTAGAGTCATATTTTTATAGTTACAAGAACTGGGAAAAGCACGAGAAAGAAGCCATAAAATACGCAAAAGGAAGATGTCTCGATATAGGCTGCGGTGCAGGAAGGGCCTGCTTATATTTACAAAGTAAAGGGCAATACGCGCTTGGAATAGATACTTCTCCGCTGGCCATAAAGACATGCAAATTAAGGGGGGTGAAGAATGTCAAAGTAATGGGTATTGAAGATATAGAAAGGCTAAAGAATAATTATCAGCTATTTGATTCAATACTTTTATTTGGATATAATTTCGGTCTGTTTGAAAGCAAGGCAAAAGCAAGAAAGTTACTTGATAAGATGTATAAGATAACCTCAAAAGATGGTAGGATTATAGCAGAAAGCAGGGATCCTTATTTGACAGATAATCCTTTTCATTTTAAATATCACGAGATGAACAGAAGGAGAGGGCGCATGCCTGGGCAGCTAAGGATACGCATAAGATTTATGCAATATGCAACTAAATGGTTCGATTACTTATACGTCTCAAAGAAAGAGATGAAAGACCTTTTAAAAGGCACAGGATGGAAGGTGGAAAGGTTCATAAATGCCCAAGGATATAAGAAAAATGGGACTTACATCGCGATAATAAGGAAGATCTTTAAATAAACTTTATGCAGGCCTTACACTAATAAGCTTC
>CAYWXC010000092.1:0-3216 GCA_964462345.1 Microcaldota archaeon
CGACGCTTAACGCCCTGACCCGTAAGCCGGAGAGTTAACAGAACCTGAATTGGTAACTCTTTATAGAAGCACAGGAGTCCCTCATACAACGTGGGGGCGTGCTGAGTGTTAGCCATCCATACTCATCTGTTGTTCGGGGTCACGGTCGGGTTCTTTGCCGTCGTCGCCGTGGCGTCTGCGCTGGACCGCTTCGGCAACGCCATGTTCCAGAGGGGGGTCGCAATGCCATTCTTCCTTGGGCGGCACCGCCTGCATCACAGGAGATTCCTGTTCGTGGGGCTCCCCCTGGCTTACATCGGCGTCGCTTTTCTGGTGCTCTTGGGCTTCGTGCAGATTGTATGGAGCCTCCTCTGGACCGGCCTCGCCGGGACGGTCCTCGTGTCCGTCGACTGCCTCATGGTCGACCTGACCATAGACTACGCCTGGCGGGGGAAGGGGTGGGGGTTCCTCAAGCACGAGTTCGTCTACTTCGCCGTCCCAGCGTATGCTTTCGCCGCGTTCCTCCGCTTCGCCATCTGATCTCGAAAGACGTTCCCCTGGAGCCGCAAGCCTTCCTTGTCGCTTCCCAGTACTCTTGGAAGGAAGGGAAAGTGTCGATTAGCTCAGACCCGGGCGACACGTGCAAGGACGTAGAGTCGGACGGATCGCCATTCAACCTGGTCTCTCCCGTCTGCTCACCTGAGCTGCGAGTCACGGAAGTCCACATTTGAAGGTCTTCGCCATCGGCGTGTCAGCCCTGCTCATGAACTTGGGTCGGACAGGTTAGTTCTCTGTCTGGACGTCGCCCTCCCCACAGGGCACATTCGCCTGGCAGCGGGACTACCTCGTCTGGCGCTCTGCCCGTAACTCTAGAACTTCGCGGAATCGGTTCAAATCCAGACTTTCTTTACTTCGGCGAAATGTGTATCGTCAGTCACGCAAGGAAGGCGAAGTCGCTTCGAAGTCGCCATGATGAGCGCATCGGCCATCGGGACATGGAGCCTGTGGCTGATTTCGGCTCCCTGCTCGGCTATTTCCTTGTCAATGTCAATCACGTCGAATTCCTTTTCAATGGTATCGGTTCTCAATTTGGCGACAGCCCTGCCTTCGCCGGCCAGGGTGAGCTTGTATACCTCGTAGATCGTGACTGATGAGGCGAAGGCAGACTTCGACTTTTCGAGCAGAGTCTTCAGTCTGCTCGTCTCTTCGGGGCTCTTCGAAGTGAACACTGCCCAGAAGTATCTGGTGTCGAAGAGCATTACTCTTCTTCCCTCATTCTGTCTAGCCGCTCGAACGCCTCGTCCCTGCTCAGTTTGCTCGTTCCAGCCAAGTCGAAGAGGGACGGCACTTTCGTAAGTATGACCCTGCCACCTTCCGCCTCCACTTTCAACCTTGTCCCTTCTTGGATTCCCAGCTTGCGTCTGACCTTCGTCGGGATTGTAGTCTGCCCACGCCTCGTCACAACTACTTCTTGGGTCACGCCGGACGAAGAGAGGCTCCTGCTATTAAGGAATTCCTACCGCGAAAAATTTCCTACTAGCGTGGAGCTCCTGGGATTTTACTTCGCTGGTCGAAGCAATCGCGCAAGCTCCGCTTCGAATACCCTTGTAACCGAGTTCGTCATGTTTCACTGCTGACACGCGCAGAGGTCCAACCTACCCAAGACCGCTGGTTCAAGTCCGGCCGACCCCAACTTTAATGGGCAAGCTATGTGCCTTGTTCGGCAGGAAGGGCTTGACTCCGGCATTCTGCTCGATGTGCGACCAGGTGGCGTCACCAGACGACACGGGCAATGGCATCAGACAGCGCGTAGCTCGCTTCCAGGTCAATCCGCCCCCGGCGAAGGCGGATTCCGCGTTCGCCTTTGTGGCGCCCACAACTCCATGATGTTGCCCGCCGGGTCTGAGAAGTATGTGCTCCATGCCCGTTGAGAGCCGTGCCAGCCTCTCGAGTTTTCGATTTTGGGGCTGCACTTTACACCCTCGCGCTCCAGGAATCGAATGCACTCGTCTAACTTGTCAGGTTGGACTTCGAACGCAACGTGCAGAGGGACCTTGACCATTTCGTCTCCATACCCGCTCATGAATCCTCTGTCTTCGTGGGCAAAGCCGAAATATTGTTCGCCTACGTCAGCGAAATGAATGTGTTTCTTGTTCGGACGAACCGGAAATTCGAGCCCGATCTTTCGGTAGAATTTGGCGCATTCCTTGGTCATTGTAGTAAGGAAGGCCACTTCGGCGACCCGTAACAGAGGCAGTTTCTTCATTCGAAGTGCCGTCGTCCCACGGCTCCAGGCTTAAAGAAGTTCTTACCACTTTCGCGCGCCGAAGCCGTCCATCCGTGACCCGTCCATCTGATGCGGGCCCATTAATCGATTTATGCATATTGAGTCGAGCCGCTCGCATAAGGGATGGATTTGCACGTAAACCCTCGAATCCGGGCGACCCCCGTCAGAGGTCGAAGTACAGGTAGAACTCGTAGGGGTGGGGCCTTGCCGAGACCGCCCTGTAGGCGTCCATCTCGAGTTCCATCATGACCTCTACCAGGTCCTTGGGGAATATCCCCCCCAGGAACCCGGAGTCGCTCTTCAGGCTCTCCACGGCC
This sequence comes from Microcaldota archaeon, assembly GCA_964462345.1. Classification (GTDB taxonomy): domain Archaea; phylum Micrarchaeota; class Micrarchaeia; order Micrarchaeales; family CABMGC01; genus JAMCSO01. The sequence continues at coordinate 2,584 of CAYWXC010000092.1, forward strand.
TCCTTCAGGCTCCCGGGGAGCTCCCCTACGTTCAGCTCCCTCCTCCTGTCAGGGGTGAGCTTGTAGATGTCTTCGTCCACGGGGTCCCCGGGGTCCGTCTTCCTCCCTATCCCGTCGAGTCCGGCCGCGGTTATGGCCGCGAACGCCAGATAGGGGTTGCACGAAGGGTCGGGGGTCCTGAACTCCACCCTCTTCGACCCCTCGGAACCCTTCTCGTATGCTGGGATCCTGACGTTGGCCGAACGGTTCATCTTGCTCCAGGCGATGTACACCGGAGCCTCGTATCCTGGGACAAGCCTGTGGTAAGAGTTGGTGGTAGGGTCCACTATGGCGCAGAGCGCCCTGCTGTGCGCCATTATCCCGCCTATGTAGTACCTCGCCGTCTGGCTGAGCTCGGCGTAGGAGTCCGCCTGATCGTAGAACGCGTTCCTCCCCGCCTTCCAGAGGCTGGAGTGGACGTGCATCCCGACCGCGTTGTCGCCGAAGATGGGCTTGGGCATCGTCGAAGCGATCAGGCCCATCCTGCTCGCCACGTTCTTTGTCACAAACTTGTAGGTCATGGTGCTGTCAGCCATGGTGAAGAGCTCGTCTATGTACACGTCTATCCCGCAGTACACTCCCGCGGGCTCGCCC
>CAYWXC010000093.1:0-3202 GCA_964462345.1 Microcaldota archaeon
ACCAAGACCGACCTCAATGATGCCGATCTCCACAGCTTCATCCTTGAAATGTTGGAAACATATGGCAAGCAAAGCCTCGAAGTAGGTGGGCAAGCCAAAATCCCCGCTTGAAGAAAGCTGCTTTGAGTACATAGCCACCTTATTTACAAGAGTAACGAAAGCATGCTTTGGCATTAGTCCTAGATTTACCTGAGCTCTTTCGCGCATATCTTCAAGATGCGGAGAAATATGAAGGCCGACCTTATATCCTGAACTCATTAACATGCTTGCAATCATTGTTGAAGTGGAGCCTTTTCCAGCCGTGCCGCCTATATGTACTGTGGGATATGCATTCTGAGGATTGCCCATCAAGCCCAAAAGGGCGTGCATCCTATTAAGCCCTGTCCCCCTGTTCCTATTTTTATTAAAAGGAAGGGACTCGAGATATTCTATCGCTTCAGAAAAAGTCTTGATTTCCATACACTCAAACCAAGCCATGTTTTTAAGGAACAGTTATCTAATAAATATTGAATCGAATAAATATTAATACCCATGCATCCTTCATTTATCATGAATGTGATAATGTATTTTGCCATGACGTTAAATGGCAAGATAGCAGATGCAAAAGACTCCATTGCGTTCTCCTCAGATAATGAATGGAATCTCTTTGAGGAGAAAGTGAAAGAATGGGGTAACATAATAATGGGAAGCAGGACATTTGAGATAAGCTGCAGAGCAAAAGTTTTCCCATATTCAGGGATCAATGTCGTTATGACAAGCAAGAATATCAAGAATGTGTGGGGTGACAGGGTAATATTTTTTGGAGGCTCTCCGGCAGAGGCGCTGAAGATGCTCAAAGAACGGGGATTTGAGACGGCGTATGTTGGAGGTGGTGGCAGATTAAATTATTCCTTTCTTAAAGAAGGACTTGTAGATGAAGTAATGATTGACATTGAACCCGAAATACTTGGAAAGGGAATAGGCTTGCTTTCTGATGAGGATATAAGAAGCAAACTTAAGCTTATCGAAGTAAAGAAGATATCTGAGGATGAGGTTCAGCTAAGATATTCTGTAATAAGGTAAGATAATGAAACGAGTTATTGCATTTGGTTCTTTTGATCTCTTGCATCCAGGGCATCTTCTTTATTTGAAGAGAGCTAGGGCTTTGGGTGACTTTTTGATAGTGGTTGTTGCAAGAGATGAAAGCATTAAAAAGATCAAGGGGAGATCGCCAGTCATGGATGAAAAGTCTAGGTTAATGCTCATCTCTGAGCTGAGATGCGTTGATCGTGCAGTGCTCGGTAAAAGGCTTTCGGAAGGAGTATCAAAGTATGAGATTTTTAGGAAGTATAAACCAGATATTATAGTTCTAGGATACGATCAAAGAGTAGATCTTTCTGAATTGAAAGTATGGCTCTCATCAAACAAGATCAATGCGAAAGTAGTAAGAATAAGAGGAAGGGCAGATGATAAAGTATTCAAAAGCTCCTTGATAAAGAAGAGGCTCGCCATCTATCTAAAGAGGTAACAATTCATTCCATTTTTTTGCCTTTCGTCTCCTGGATAAAGGATATGAAGATTATCGAGAGAAGACATACCCCAATCGAGACCATGGCTATCTTGGGCCAGGCTGCAGTAAGAGTTCCTGAGCTGATTATTATTGCTGGAAGAACGAAGGTAGTAAGCACCCCAGCAAGAACACCGCCAAATTGATTAGATAGCCCCACTCCAGAGTACCTATATTTGGTAACGAATTGCTCTGCAAGAAGAATGGGTATGACTCCTGCGGCTATAAAGATGGAGCCGATGAGTAGAAGCTGCGCAAGTATGATTAGCGCATAGTTTCCAGTATTAAGAAGCATGAAATAAGGATATGCGAATATCATAGTGAGTATTGCAGACAAATACAATGTTTTCTTCCTTCCGAACTTGTCGCTGATAAGGGCTCCGGCTATTGCGGTTAAAATTGCAAACAACCCACCCAGAATTACCGAAACTGTTGCAAAAGCTATGTCCCCATTAAGTACAATATGCGATAGATATGTCTCTGAAAAAGGCACTGCTTCCAGGCTGATTACGCTCGCTGCGAATTCCGGGGCTAAAGCAAGAGTTAGTATGAGGCGCCAATTAGATTTTAATATTGTTAATGCGGGAGTTCTGTCTACTTTTTTGCTGCCGAGCTTCTTGAATAGTGGGCTTTCGTTCAGGAAGTACCTTATTGTTACCCCAATCAGTATCAATACTGCACCGAAGAAGAAAGGTATTCTCCACCCATTGTTTATGAATGCGGCTTTCCCAGAGGATGGAGCGGATATGAAGAGGAGGAAGACAACTGCGCTGCTTATCACCAAGCCTATCGCTGTGGAGATCTGCACCCAGCTGGTCCAGAATGCCCTATTCTTCGACTTTGAGACAAATTCAGAAGTCCATGCTATGGCTCCGCCATACTCTCCGCCTGCCCCAATTCCGAATAGAATCCTGAATAATATTACCATTATGGGTGCGAGTATGCCAATCGCTGCGTAAGAAGGTATCAGTGCAATCCCAAGGGTACTTATTCCCATCGTAGAGAGAGTCCACATCAACATCTTTTTTCTTCCGAATCTGTCGCCAAGGTGGCCGAATATGAACGCGCCTATTGGCCTGAATATCAATGTTACTGCGGCGCTTGATATCGAAAGTGCGAGTCCAACATCGAGAGATACGGAAGGGTAAAACACCGTTGGCCATGCGATGGAAGCGACAAGCAAGGCTATGAAGTAATCATAATAATCGATAGTTGTCCCAATCGCCGCTGCAAACGTCACTTTGGGGATCTCTTTTTTATAATCAAGTACCTTAAATCCCATTAAAAATACACCAACACACACCTTAAGAACACAATAAAAGGATTTAAACATTTGCCTAATTTTTACTAATCTTCCGATTAATCATTAGCCAGAGATAGTAAGATTATTAGAATTTTTTATCAATACATTATAAGGAGAGATGCGGTGTTTGGGGTTGGCATACGATTACACATATCAGGATAACAAGGTTAGCACAGGTATAGTTGGCCTTGATGCAATACTTTTTGGAGGAATCCCAAAGAATAATCAGGTGCTCCTCGCAGGTGCTCCAGGAACTGGAAAGACCTTACTCTCATTTGAGATACTTTATAGGAATGCGAAGGAGAGAATACCTTGCACATTCATAACCTTTGATGAACACAGGACCTCTTTGC
>CAYWXC010000094.1:0-3159 GCA_964462345.1 Microcaldota archaeon
ATTTAAATATGCCGCAGATCGGATTTGAACCGACGACATTCCGGTCTCTGCTTTTTGATCAAACTTTTCAAAAAAGTTTGTCTTCAGCCGGACGCTCTCCCGGACTGAGCTACTGCGGCACGATATAGGGTATTGCTTGCAAAGCTTTTAATCTTTCTTGATATATTTATCAAAATGATTTATATGGCTATCGATGAGCGATGGTATGCCATTGGTAACGGCTCCAGGTTGATAAACCTTGAAGGAGTGGAGTTCAGAGAGTACCAATTCAACATAATCAAATCGATATTAGATACTGGAAACACGTTAGTAGTGTTGCCCACAGGTCTTGGGAAGACATTCATAGCTACAGCACTCATAGCTGATTCAATAGCAAAAGGGAAGAAAGCGCTGCTTCTTGCTCCTACAAAGCCGCTGGCTGAACAGCACCACAAGACGATGAAAGGTGCGCTGAATATAAGTGAGGAAAATGTGCTACTGCTTATAGGATCTATAAAGAAAAAGGAGAGAGAAGAACTAGAGAATAAAGCCAATGTCATAATAGCAACCCCACAGACAATAACTAACGACATAAAGAACGGGCTCACTAGCATGAAAGATTTTGGAGTTGTCATATTTGACGAGTGCCACAGGGCTGTAGGAAGGTATGCATACACTTATCTTGCAAATGAGTGCAGTGTCCTTGATATATTAATGGTTGGATTGACAGCATCCCCAGGAGGAAAAATGGATAAGATAAAGAAACTTGTAGGAACGCTGAATATAAAACAGATCGAAGCTCGGAGCTCGTCTTCGAGAGACGTTGCAAAGTATGTCAAGGGAAGAGACACATATACAATAAATGTTGAGCTGAGTGATAGGATTAAGGAGATCTCAAGGGCTCTTAGACCAATAATAGAAGATAGCCTATCCGCACTTAACAGAATGGGAGTTTTTCATTTCAAGCGCTTTGACATGATACCGAAAGGCAGGCTTATACAATTAGGGGACCACATACAAAAAATTAAGACAGAGAATTACAGGTTTGCAGCAGGGTTCAATTATGTAAGGCTGCTCAACATGACACACGCATACGACCTTCTTACTAGTGAAGGAATTTACCCTTTCCTAAATTATATTGATGGGCTTTACAAGAGAGAAAACAAGAGCAAGGCTCTCGAAAACCTTCTTAAGAACCCAAATCTTGTGGCTGCAAGGAAGATGGCAGATGATGCATTAAAGAACGGAGAGGAGCACCCCAAAGTGATAGCCCTTCTTGATATCATAAGAAAATATGGTGATTGTGGTATAATAGTATTCGCGCAGTACCGTTCCACGATAAAGATGCTGGTAGAGTACCTGAATAACAATGGATTCTCAGCCATGCCTTTTGTTGGAAAGAAAGAAGGAGTAACGCAAGAGAAACAGAAAGAGACTATAGAGAAGTTCAGGAAAAGAGAGTTCAGAGTATTGGTTGCAAGCTCTATAGGTGAAGAAGGCTTGGATATACCAAACGTTGATCTAGTTATATTCTATGAGCCCATACCAAACGAAATAAGGAACATACAAAGACGAGGGAGAACTGGCAGGTTCAGGACTGGAGATGTTTACATTCTGGTTGCAAATGAGACAAAAGACCAGATATATTTATATATATCAAGGCAGAGGGAAGTAAAGATGCTTTCAATTATAGACACACTCAATGACATGCTTAAGAAAGATAGAGTTAAGGTTAGCAATAAACAAAGGCATCTTTGAAGTGATCTTATGATTGAAGTAACAACATTGTTCTTGCTTTTCTCAGGGATCGTTTTCTTCGGTTACATATTGAATATACTCTTTTACAAAATCAAGATAATAGTAATAATACCATTGATACTTATTGGGCTTTTGATAGGCCCAATATTGCATTTGCTCAGTACAGCCCAAAATAGTTTCATAGTCCAGTTGTCTTCATATGTAAGCTCAGTGGCGATAGCTTTCATACTCTTTGAAGTTGGGCTTGGAATACGGCTATCAGATCTTGATATACCAAAGGTACTAAAATTCATGTTCACAGTAACATTGATAACCGCTTTGCTTCTGAGCTTAAGCATATTCCTTGCATTGAGATGGTCAATAATATATTCATTGATAGGAGGATTTGTTCTTGCAGGATCGAGCTCGATAGTTGTCACAGTCATAACGCGGCTATCGAAGGCAGGAAAAAAGATGAGATCGGCTCTTATATTTGAATCCGTTGCGAATGATTCCGTTCAGCTTCTTATACCCTTGATACTCATAAGCCTGCTCCAGAGTATTTCGTCGAGCACATATGCTGGAGTGAATAATTATATATTGCTGTTCTTTAATTTCTTTGTTGTCTCCATTGTTTTTGGTGTTCTATCAGCCTTATTTTGGACATTGATGCTAAACACATTCAAAAAGTACAGCAGCCAGTATAGCTGGATGTTGACGATAACGATTGTTATAGCAACATACGGGCTTGCAGAATACCTTGGTCTGAGTGGGGCTATCTCCATATTCTCATTCAGCGTCTTCTTCGCAAATATGACAAGCGTCTCGGAAAAACTCAGCGTTTATACAAAGGGAATACGCCCGCAATTCAAGCACATACAAAGTTATCAAAGAGAGATAACATTCTTTGTCAGCACATTTTTCTTTGTTTATATAGGGCTTCTTGTCAATCTTTCCCAGATAAGCATAATTCTCCTTGCAGTGGGTGCTATACTTACGTTCCTTATGTTCTTCGTAAGAAGGATGTTCGTAAAGATGTTGGACCCATTCCTCTCTGATAAATCCCATTATGGCAGCGAGAGAACCCTTGCCGTTTTTGATATAGGGAAGGGATTGTCTGCAGTTGTAGTTGCCACTATAGTCATCTCTTTGCCATCATATCTCAAGGCTCCTCCAAATTTCCTTGAGCTTGTGTTCGTGATGCTGTTACTGACGAACATAATTCAGACGTTAGGAATGTACTTATACGCAGATAAAGTTAAGAAAGAGGGAGAGGTTAAGGAAATCTCAAGTAAGGAAAGCCAGGAGGGTGCTGGTGGGAGATGGCATCCTGTCTGAAAATTCTGAAGGATATTAAGAATCCAAATTTTGCAGATTGGAGTAATGTAACCCTTTTAAGATATATTTAAATATCTTAAAAAACAAGAGATATTTGGGGGAAAT
>CAYWXC010000095.1:0-3140 GCA_964462345.1 Microcaldota archaeon
CGATTGCATATTTTATTGCCATTCTTGTTATCCGCTCTGTCTTTGACTTGCTCATTGGCTTGATTCCGATGCCAGAGTCTGCCCCGACTTCAATATTGAAATCTTTTTTTAATATGGAACGCATTCGTGAAGCTTCGCGGCTATTGTACTTCCATTCTATTCCTGTGTATATGTCATCAGTATTTTCACGGAATATGACCATGTCGACGTTTGGCTTTTTGAGAGGGCTTTCCAAACCCTCGACATATTTGACTGGGCGTATATTTGCATATAAATCGAGAATCATCCTTATTTCCACATTTAATGACCTAAAGCCAGATCCCACCGGCGTTTCCAGAGGACCTTTTAGCAGCACGCCATAATGTTTGATCTCTTTTATTGTTGATTTGGGAAGCCGGTCACCTATTTCTTCCAATGCTTTCTCTCCCGCAAGCACCTCCTTCCAGGAAATCTTCCTCTTTCCTGAAAAGGCCTTTTCTATAGCAGCATTGATAATAAGTATCGCGCTTGATGTGACTTCTTCACCAATTCCATCTCCACTTATGTAAGGAATTGTAGGATTATTTGGAACTATCCAGTTGCCTTTCTCAAATCGTATTCGTTCCATGATGATTGTGTATGTATGGAAGAGTTTATAGATGTCTGCACGTTGGGGTTAGAATTAACTAAATATCTTGCAGTAGTTCTTTTTTTATGAATGGAGAACGATTTGATGTTATTATAGTTGGCGGAGGCATAACTGGAACATCGTTGCTTTACTTGCTGTCTAATTATACTGATATCAAAAAAATACTGCTTATTGAGAAGTACAATTCCTTAGCACCGCTTAATTCAAGCAGCAGGAACAATTCCCAGACATTGCATTTTGGAGATATAGAAACAAATTACTCTTTGGACAAAGCAAAGAAAACAAAAAAGGCTGCAGAGATTGTGCTAAGATACACGGAAGCGCTCCTCCCCTCTGAAAGAAAGAAGGTTATCGCAAAGTGCCAGAAGATGGTGCTCGCGGTAGGTGATAGTGAATTGGAGAGCATGGATAAAGTGTATTCAAAAGGTATGAGAGAGCTCTTTCCTGGCTTAAAGAAGCTTGGTAAAAAGGAGATAGCAAAGGTAGAGCCGAACATAGTTAAGGGAAGGGATTCTGAGGAGAAAATAGGCGCTTTGCTCTCCGACAAAGGATATATGGTTGACTTTGGGCAATTGACAAGATCTTTTGGGAGCAGATCAAAGAAGAGCAAAAGTAAGATAAGAATTAATACGAAGGCAGTGAGAATCGAGAAAGATGGTGGAGAGTATAACGTTATCACTACAAAAGGAAACTTTTCTGCCCGCTTTGTTGTATTTGCAACAGGAGCGTACAGCCTTTATTTTGCAAAATCATTAGGATACGAAAAAAATCTTTCGATACTTTCAGTCGCGGGAAACTTTTATATATCGAAGAGAGTGCTGAATGGCAAGGTGTACAGGATGCAGACAGAGGGGATTCCGTTTGCAGCCATACATGGAGACCCGGATATAACAAATTCGAAAATAACGCGTTTTGGACCAACAGTCACACTTCCATTGCAGCTCGAGAGACATAAGAATGACACAATGCTAGATTACATCAAGACTTTCGATATCGACCTGGCAACTATGGCCAGCCTGAAGAGGATACTCTTTAACAAGGACATACAGAGAATATTGTCGAGAAATATAAGTTACTATCTCCCAATAATAGGTAAAGAACTCTTTCTAAAAAATGAGGCAGGTAAAATTGTTCCATCACTGCGTGCTCAGGATCTTGTATTCGCAAATGACCAGGGAGGAATACGGCCCCAGGTGATTGATGAGAAGAAGGGCTTCCTGGTAATAGGCGAGTCGAAGATTGTTGAGGATGGCATAATATTCAATATAACACCATCTCCAGGCGCAAGTTCCTCGCTTGCAAATTCCCTGGAAGATGTAGACAAGATAGCAAAGTATCTTGGAAGTAGTGTTGACTCAAAGGAGCTGAATAGAAAGCTCCTAAAGGATTATTAGAAGGAGAAGTTACAAGATGCCAAGTAACTTTTTTAATAATGAGAGACCTAAGCAGAGTATGGGATACAATTGGGACGAGATTAAAAATGGGGCTCTCAGGAGTTTCGTGCTTTCAGATAAAACGGAAATACAATACTACTCTTTGGAGTATATAAAGAGTAGCGGAATTGGGGATGTAGATCTTCTTCCTTTCTCAATACGCATAGTATTGGAATCGTTGCTAAGAAATCTTGACGGAAAGGAGATAACATTTGAAGATGTTTCAGCACTTGCCAGTTGGAATGCGAAGACAGTTTCAGATAGAGATGTTCCTTTCAAGGTATCGAGAGTTTTAATGCAGGACTTTACAGGAGTACCTGCTGTGGTAGATCTTGCAGCAATAAGAGAATATATGTCATCACATGGCGTCTCTCCAGAGCAGATCCAACCAATAATACCAGTAGATCTAATCATAGATCATTCCGTACAGGTTGATGCATTCAACGTTGTCGATGCGTTGCACTTAAATCAAGAGAAAGAGATAGAAAGAAACAAGGAGAGATACACCCTTTTAAAGTGGGCAGGTGATGCCTTCCTGGGCTTTAGAGTCTTCCCACCATCTGCAGGAATATGCCATCAGGTTAATTTGGAGTATCTGGGCAAATGCGTTAGCACTGAAAAGAAAGATGGAGTTGAGATAGCATTTCCAGACACCTTAGTAGGGACAGACTCCCATACAACAATGATAAATGGTTTGGGAATATTGGGATTTGGGGTTGGAGGAATAGAAGCCGAAGCCGCTCTTCTTGGTCAGGCAGTCTCTTTCACCACACCAAAAGTTTTGGGAGTAAAATTAACCGGAAGATTAAAAGAGGGAGTCACTGCGACAGACTTTGCATTGACCCTTACAAGAAAGCTTAGGGAGAAAGGAGTAGTAAACATGTTTGTTGAGTTCTTTGGAGACGGGGTAAGAACGCTGTCTCTCCCTGATAGGGCAACGTTGTCAAATATGTGTCCGGAATACGGAGCTACGATAGCAATATTCCCTGTGGATGAAGAAAGTTTAAGATATCTGAAGAATACGGGGAGACCTGAAAAGGAGATAGAGATAGTAAGGAAGTATTATCAAGCACAGAATA
>CAYWXC010000096.1:0-3137 GCA_964462345.1 Microcaldota archaeon
AAGAAAGACTACAGCAAGGAAGTCACATTTTATGATCCTTCAATAAAACCGCCATTCTGGGATGTGCTTGCTCGGAAAGGTATTACCTCGCTACTTGTGACCCCGGCCATGGCTCTTCAGTTGAGCAGACATAAGGAAGTAGATATGATAACAGGATTTCCTCTTCCTCCCCGGTTCGGCTCTGAAAGGCTGAAAGCCGCTGCCAAGAAGTATGGGTTTGAAGGAGAAGTAGAAGATATAGAATCAGGCGGGGAAAGGATTGGGATCGAGGCCAAGATGAAAAAAGGGGAGATCACACTAGCAGAAGCCTCAAAGGAGTACACTGCAAACATAAGGAAGAGATCTATGTTAAGTCTCGACTTAATGAAAAAGAAGGATTATGATCTTGTTTTTGTATGCTTTACAGAGACAGATAGAATGCAGCATTTCTCTCTTAACAAAACTGAATGGATGAGTTATGTAGGGCCCCTTTATGAAGCAATCTCGGAGTTCATGCTTGATATCTCGGCAATAGCCAGAAAGAAGAAGGGTTCAGTTATTTTATTATCTGACCATGGAGCACAGCCAGTGAGAGAAAAATTTCTTATTAATACATGGCTCGCGAGAAATGGGTATGCGAGGCTTAACAAGGAAGTATCATCTGGAAATGAAGAAAGAAGCAATGTGAAATATGTGATAAGAGAAAAACTCATGAAAAGCAAACTTAGATCTGTTTACCATAAATCACCAGAGCATGTTAAGAAAGTTGTTAGGAAGGTGTTACAGAAGGGGTTCTCTGGTGGCGGAGGAGGAGAATACACCAGGATACATGATTTCGATTTTGATATGAAGCAGACATGGGCATTCGCATCGACAGCATATGGAATCATGTCAATGATCTTCATAAACGATTCCAGGTTCGAGAATGGAGTAGTAAAGTCGAGCGATAAAAAGAGATTGAAAGCATATCTCAAGGCCGATCTTATGAAGATAAAGGACAAGAATGGCAAAAAGATAATAAAGGAAGTTATCGATGCTGAACAGTATTACCGTGGAGGTAGACTCTTCATAGCCCCAGACCTTCTTGTTGAGGCAGCTGAGGGCTACATACTAGATATATTCAATTACTCGAGTAGTACATATTTCATGGTTCCGGAGCTCGCAAAAAGCGGAGACCATAAGAGAGAGGGAATATTAGGGATGTTGGAATTCGGGAGCAGGAAGACCAAGCCTCGCAAAAGGTACAATGTAGAAGATGTATACAATATTGTCATGGATCATTTTTCAATGTAGCTTGATCGAATGAAAAAGGATTTTAAAGAGATTGTGCTCTCCAGGCTCGAGAAAAAGTACGGAAAGAATATCCACACCCAGCTTGCACATAGAAACATGAGAGAGTTATTTGTTGCTGTATTGCTATCCCCACAATGCACCGACAAGCAAACCAACAAAGTCACACCAGAATTGTTTAAGAGATACACGAGCTTCAGTGATTATGCGAATTCTGACATTGAAGAGCTTCAACACTATCTCAGTGGCATAAACTATTACAAAACCAAGGCAAGGAACCTCAAGAAAGCTTCATCGATGATAGTTGCAGATTTCAGAGGCAATGTCCCAAATACGCTGAAGGAATTAATGACACTGCCCGGAGTAGGTAGGAAGGTTGCCAATGTTGTCATGAATGAAGGATATGGGATTGATGAAGGGATTGCTGTTGATACACATTGTGCAGTAGTAGCCAGAAGGCTTGGATTGAGTAAGCATAGAGATCCAAATAAGATAGAAATAGACCTTCTCATAAAGTTTCCCAAAAAGGATTGGGGAAAGGTCTCGAATCTCTTTATAGAACTAGGGAGAGATACTTGCAAGGCAAGAAATAAAGAATGCGCAAGATGCGTCCTTAAGGATATCTGCCCAAGCAGTGATTCCAAGTAAAGGGTTATGGCAGATACTCTTTGTTCTTTATCTTATCTCGTATGTAATCATCAACGAATGTTAGCCTTGGGCCCTGCAATGCGTCCTGCTCGAGCTTTTTCTTCTGTTTTATCATTCTCTCAAGCTCGACAACCCACTCCTTATGCTTCTTTATCCATTCATAATTCAACATCTCCTGTGCACGCTTCAGATCTATCTCGTTTGCATGAATTGTGAGCTTGTTGAGGAATTCGTATCTGTCGAGATCGGACATTGTAACTCCGAGGAATTTTGCTTCTGGAGTTGCAACGTCAGAACCTATGTATGCAAGGTTTATGCTTCCGGTCTTAATTGTCCAGTAAATGTACCATCCCCATGCATCCGAGTCAGTAAATACATAAACAGGAAGGCCCTTATCTGCAAGTTTTCGTATCAATCTCCTCGTCCCTCTTGCAGCCTGCCCTTGTGGAGTTATCAATATCGCATTTTCTTTCTTCCAGAATCCATCCTCATTCAGCCTCTGCCAGAGAGCATCCTTTTCTACTACAAGGACATATTTTGCCTTTATATCCACAAACTCTATGTCATTATCGACATCGCTTGGTATCGCCCACCCACTTCTTCCCTGCTTGGCACAATCTATTTCCAGGCGTTCATTGCCGAATGTATCAAGCACAGTCAAAGCTCCGGCGAGCACCCCTTTCCTATTTGCATTAAGGTTAAGATCCTCCCGCTTTACTGAGAGTGCGACTTCGAGGTCCTCTATCAACGGATTAGATTCAGACTGCTCGCTGAATATGTTCTCATCCACATCTTCTTCCAGTGAGAATTTGAGCTGGTAGAAAAGACCTCTTATTGTGGTATGGAGATTCTCTGTTACGAACTTGTGGCACTTTGCTGCTATTGCTATCGTCTGCATAAATCTCTTGGACTGGGCCACATTTAGGAAATTCCTCTCTTCCTTGGTGTTGCCAAGGGTCAGGTACCCTTCTTTCTGATCATACATTACATTCGATCTAGTTCTGCTAAGAGTCACGAATTTTGGGCTATCTCCATCATTTATTTCATGGAGAAGATTCTTCCCGAGATCTTCTAGCTTCTCTTTTGAATCAGGCTGCTTCCTGCTATCCCCTTCCTTGGATTTCTTTCCTGTCATAAAAAGACCTTATTTCTTATTTTTAGCCTCTTCTTTATGTTCTGTTTCGACGATCAGAGGCTCCTTTTCCTTTGAATCGCTAAGG
>CAYWXC010000097.1:0-3078 GCA_964462345.1 Microcaldota archaeon
GGATATCCTGAAGTGGGAGAGCGAGCAGCGGAAATGTCAAGGATGAATATAGAATCATTGATACACGATAAGAATTTGATATTCCTGACTGCAGGAATGGGTGGGGGTACAGGAACAGGAGCTGCTCCAGTTGTGGCAAGGATAGCCAAAGAACAGGGCGCCATAGTTGTGGGAATAGTGACAATACCTTTTTCATTGGAGAGAGTTAGGTTGGAGACTGCAAGAAGGGGTATAGAGAAACTAAGAAACAACTTGGATACGCTTATAGTCATAGATAATCAGAGACTTGTTGAGCTATATCCAAATCTCCCCATAGAGAAAACATTCATGATAGCGGATGAGATAACTGCAAAAGCTGTGAGGGGAATAACGGAGACAATAACGGAGCCTAGCTTGATGAACCTTGATTTTGCAGATGTAAGATCGATAATGTCAACAGGCGGCCTGGCCATGATAAGCGTGGGGACGGCTCAGGGCTCTAACAGGGTCGAGGACGTAGTCAGGGAAACCCTGAAGAATAAGTTACTTGATGTTAATTATGAGAATGCAAGCGGTGTGCTGCTTCACATCACAGGGGGATCGGATCTCTCTCTTGGTGAGGCAAGCCAGATCGGAGAAAAATTAACTGCAAGCGTCTCCCCTAATGCAAATGTCATATGGGGCGCTCGTCTAGACAAGGAGTATGAAGGCAAGGTCGAAGTGATAGCGATCTTTACTGGAGTCTCTGGGTCCTCTGTAATGGGTGCGAAGAAGAAGGATTCAGGTCTGGGTCTGGATGAGATATAAAGACATTGTAAGGAAATCAGCATTCCCAAATTCTGCAGGTCATCCCTATGATAACCTCTATTGAGTTAGTGAATTGGAAGACTCATGGAAAGAGCACGATTAATTTCTCAAAAGGGACGAATATCTTAATAGGCCAGATGGGCTCTGGAAAGAGCTCGGTAATGGACGCCATATCTTTCGCATTATTTGGTACTTTTCCTGCAATAAAGCAGCGCAGGGTTAATACAAAGGGCCTGATAAGAAACAAGCCATCCCAGATGGACAAGGCATCTGTAAAGCTGACATTTGTCGTTGGAGAGGACACTTATACTATTGAGAGAAATCTTGGAATTAACGATGCAGCCAAGGCGACCATAGAAAAGAATGGAGAATATCTACAATCCCAGCCTCAGAGAGTCAATGAAGAGATAGAAAAAGCCCTTAAGCTCGATTACGATTTATTCTCAAGAGCCGTTTATTCCGAGCAGAATCGTCTTGATTATTTTCTTGATCTCTCTTCCTCAGATCGGAAGAAACAGATAGATGGATTGCTTGGCCTCGACAAGTTTGCACTTGTCGGTGAGAATTCCACGAGCCTCTCTAACAGAATAAAGGATATGGTTGCAGAAAGCGAGAAAACCGCATCGGGATTTGAGTTGGACAAGGCTAAGTCCGAGTTAGATACATTGCGCAATGAACGCGAGAAACTCTCAGCAGAGCATGAAGATCTCGAAGAAAAGCTAGAATCAAAGTCCATAACTAAGAAAAACGATGAGGAAAAGCTAAACGAGATGAAGAAGGCATACTCTAGAAAAATAGCATTGTCTAAGGAGATAGCAGAGATACATTCAAAATTGACTACCCTTGATTCTGAGATAAAAAAGATAGAGTCAAAGATCCCAGAAACACCAGAGAATCTTGAAAGCCAGATCTCGGAGCTGAATTCTAAGGTCGGATCACTAAAAGGCAGGGAGAAAGAACTTGTAATCAAAGAGCGCAAGGCACAGGAAAATCTTTCAAAGGCTGAAAGCGAGATCGCGCGATTGAAAAAGGATATGGAAGAGAAAGCAAAGCTTGCAGAGAAACTCAGGGAGAAGAACCCAGAGACAATAGAAGGCATGCTAAATGACAAATCGGATCAAATGGGCGATCTAGAAAAGAATCTTGCATCGCAGAGGTCTGTGAAGGAAGAAGGAGAAAAATGGGCCACAGAGCTTGAGAAGCATATCGGCAAATGTCCCGTGTGCGAGAGGGAGCTAAGCCCAGAGATGAAAGAGAAGTTGCTCTCAGAGAAGAAACTTCTTGTGGAAACTACCAAGAAGGGAATTCTTGCAACAAAGGCATCGATAGCAGCACTGAAGGAAGAGCTCCAGGCCCTTACTGCAGAATTGAACGGGCTTAAGGTAGTGGCTGAAAGGCTGAAAGGCTATTCTGATTTGGAACCAAGAATGAAATCCTCTCTCGAATTGTCTGAATCTTCAAAGAAAGAGCTCGGCAGCATACGCGCAGATCTTGATAATGCAAGAGCAGAGCTGCCTTCTTTATTGGAAGCCCTATCAAAGCTTAATTCCATAACAGAAGCGCTTGAGAGAAAGAAGGGATATCTTTCCGAGAAAGAGAGAGCCGCCCCTCTACTGGATTCGAAGAACAAGGAGCTTTCTTCCATAACTGTTGATGAGGATGCTCTCGATATCGCCCAGAAGAAATATACTGAGCTTAACTCAGAGATAAGCAAGATCTCGACCTCGATCGATGCAAACGAGAAGTATGTTAATGAGAAAGAGCAGCAAATAAAGTCAAAGAAGGAAGAGATCGAGAAAGTGGAGAGGCTTTACTCAGAGATAACTGAGAGGAAGAAGATAATAGAGAATCTTGCAAAGTTCAGGACTTCCATACAGGAAACGCAGACAATCCTGAGGACAAGGCTGATAAACTCGATAAATGAGGTAATTCAGGAGATATGGCCTGAGCTATACCCATATGGAGATTACACTGGAATAATGCTTGCAGCAACACCAGATGATTACAAGCTAAAAGTAAAGACAATGCTCAACAACGAATATGTGTGGGAAGATGTCGAGGCCATAGCAAGCGGTGGAGAGAGAAGCATCGCTTGCCTATCACTGCGCATAGCATTTGCTCTCGTTCTCGTACCAAACCTCAAATGGCTGATCCTCGATGAGCCAACTCATAATATAGATACCCAGGGTCTTTCAAAGATCGTGAAGGTATTCAACGAGACTCTGCCAAGGATAATAGACCAGGTATTCATAATAACGCATGATGAGATGCTCAAACAGGTATCTAATGCTA
>CAYWXC010000098.1:0-3061 GCA_964462345.1 Microcaldota archaeon
TTGGCATAACAAAGAAACTTGGTTACATATGGCAGGAGAGATGGAATATGGAAGGTTTTGATGGACTCATACCAAGATACGCAGGAGGAAGACCTTCAAGATTGACGGAAGAGCAAAGAGAATCATTGATGAGAATGCTTGAGAAGAGGGACGACTGGTCCACAAGGGAGGTATTCCTTTTGATAAAGGGGAGGTACGGGACAGAATATTCTATGAAACACATAAGGGAACTTTTGGGAAGATTCGGGATGAAGTATTCAAGACCATTTCCCCATGATTAAAGGAGACCAAAGGATGCAGAAGACCGTCTAAAAAAAACTTAGTGAGTTGAGTCTCGACAACAAGATAATAGGGTTCATAGACGAATCATCACCTCAAACAACATCTAACACCATGGGGCTGTGGTCATTCGACAGACCTGAAATAACAAAGAATACAAGCAAGTTCAGGGCTAATACATTCGGATTCTATTTCCCCAATGGTATTTCAATAGCTGACTTCCACGACAATTCGAGGAAGGAGGACATAATTTCCTTCATGAAGAAAATAAGGAGAATGAATCCATACAAAAGAATAATAGCAATAATAGACAACTTCAAGCCTCACCACTCCAATGAAACCGTGCAGAGGCAAAATGAGTTGAAAATAGGCCTATTATATCTGCCTCCATACTCTCCAGATTTGAATCAAATAGAATACAGCTGGAAAAGCATAAAGAGGGAGATATCAAGAGTGTTCATTGGTTCTGAACAGCATTTGAAATACATCATTTCCAGTCAATTCCACAGATTCTCCTCAAGATTATAATTTGCAAAATCTTGGATTTATAAATTCCTCTGTGACGAGTTCATAAAGTGTAATAAGTTATGTATTTAACTATAATTATCAGTCGGTGTCCAGGAATCTTCTCCAAAGCTGAAATTTCACAAAAATATTTATCAAACTACTTAAATATTGGAAGTACTGTGGAAAGACTCCATGAATAAAGATCAAAAGACTTCTGTAACGCATCTTTTGTACGTAAATTCATACAGAGGTAGCGGTATCGGTGATTTTGGATTTGACCTTGCGAAACATTTTGATGTTTGGGGACCAGTGAACGTAGAATATTTGGAGACAAAGGCAAGCTGGTCTAATTTTGCATATAATTGGTTACGGATATTTCTCTTTCATTCTTTAGTAATTGTGAATCTTGGCTTTACATCATATGGAAAATCTGCTTCACGAAATTTTCTGAATTTTTTATTCTTAGGTATTACAACCAATATACTGCGTAGGAAAGTACGCGTTATTCTTCATGACTCTCCTGAACTTACTACACGGGAAGCTTCTGGTTACAGATTTTTTACCATAATGAAAATTGGCGCAGCGGTAGCAACTCGCCTATTAAAGAGGGCATCAGTGCACGTTTTTTCCAAGACTTTATATAACATTCTGGTAAGTAAGTACAAGTTCAGGAGGGCTAGTTTTCATCCTTTTCCATGCATGAGACAACCTGTGGATAGTATAATTTCACGCTTTTCTAACCCATTACTCCTAAACATCGGATATATTGCACCATACAAAGGATTAGAAATACTGGCAGATATCAAAGAACTTAACCCTGATCTTGAGTGTGTTGTTGTCGGTGGATTTCACCCAGTGCTCTCCAAAACATCAGATGGACAACAGTATATGAAGGTACTCACATTGAAACTCAAGGAGGCCAGTGTTAAAGTTGTAGGGTTCCTATCTGATGAAGATCTAGGAGGACTAATCACTGATCACAAGTGTATCTCCATACTCCCTTATATAACAACCTCTGGCTCAAGCTATGCAGCGATCTTCTCGATTGAAATGGGAATACCAGTGATTGCCTCCAATTTGGAGGAATTCAGGGTCCTACAAGAATATGGTGCCGGAATTCAAATCGTTAACAGGACTGTGCTAGACATGAGCCATGCAATTCAGGAATTGCTCGGAGATGAATTTCGATACGAAAAAGTGGTTGCCAGTAACGTCTCCTACTGTAGAAAATATTCTGCCTTAAGACTTATTTCAGATCTCCTGCACATACCCTAGGGAGCTTCATCTTCTACGGAGTATATCACCTCAACTTTTCATAAATGTAGGCACATGTTCCGACTTGATTGAGAAAAACATCAAACCTTACGAGGAATTACTCTCAAGAATGCATCCACAATAAGATGCGGGGATATCCCAGGCAGGACATAGGGGATTATCTGCGGAAGGGGTACAGGCAAGCTTGGAGGAGGACAATTACGGTATGCGAAGGCAATAAACAAAGGGAACACTCCTTGTTGGCAAGAGAAAGTTTAGGGAGAACTGCATGGGTAGGATCACCGTTGGCTTAGAAGTTGAGGGATACCGGAAGTTCTGGGTAAACGACTACATGAGCCAGAGAGCAAAAGGGGGGTGGGCGCAATGGGTTAAAGTAAGAAAAAAGCCAAAAATAGAAGAAGTTGCGGAAAACACGAGGCTTGTTCAACACGTATGTGAATGTTCAGTCTGGCTTTTTCTCACATAGTCATACCCGCCAGATATTTGAAACGTCCTGTGGACTGGGATAATGATTTGCCTGATTCCCCTTTACCCTATACACGTATGAGCGCTCCTGACGCAAACTGACTATAAAAAGGAGGGAATCGCTGCACTCTGAGCATAGATTGCATAACAATCAGTTGAACGAAAGCGGTTAGGCAGATCATCACACCCATAGATCCGGATATTTCAATCGTCATCGAGGTTTGACATCTTCTTGCCTGTAAGCGCCAGGTCCTCGTATTTCCATGTTTTTTTATTGTAAAGCATGTGGTAGACCATCCTGATCAACTTCCTCATCGTTCCTTCTGAAGCTGAACTGTTCCAGTACGTCCCCTGAGGGGGACAAATACGTTGTAACACTCTCCTTTTCGCCTATGTCTATTCCAACAACATAGTCATTCATGTTTCTCTTATCCTTTTTCTTCCTATTCATCTTACCACCCTCCAGAGCGACACTATTTACTGACAAGTGTCGCTCGAAAAAGCCGGACGGGAGGAACATTCACTATTCAGTCAG
>CAYWXC010000099.1:0-3001 GCA_964462345.1 Microcaldota archaeon
CGTACTGCTGCAGTATATAAGTGCCAGGCAAAGCCTAATAAGTTTGCGTGGAAGCATAGAGGGGCAATAAGCCCAAAATAAAATGAGGGAATATTGGCAAAATATCCGATTAGGCTTCTCGCTTCTGCAGCAAAGCGCACAGACAGGAAGCAGGATTCCAGCGACTAATAGGAAATTGTATATCGAGTATACAAATCAATTCTATCTATCTATTTTCAATCCACGCGGCCACACTTGCGTATTCAGTAGAATTGTATTCTGAACTTGGAAGCGTCATGTTATAGAATGGATCTGGTGTGCCTACTGTTACTAATGCGTAATTGTTTCCCTCCGAAACTTCTAAGTCAGTTGTAGACGCGTTCAAGTTCAAGCCGGTACTATAAAGAGATGGGAATGGCACAAATGTGCCATTAGAAGAATAAAACATCCACATACCGCTTGCATTGAGATTAATAAATTCTGTTTTCTGCCCTGAAACTTCTCCTCCGAATACGAATTCTGCATCATAAAAATTTGTGTAGTTAGGGCGCACCAGCTTATAGGGTGTTACAAGCAAGGTAAAATTGCTGCTCGGTATTAAAAATTTTACATTATCATAGAAACCTCCGTAAGTAGCATTTCCCATATTGAGATAATAACCAAACTGTACAGTTGGATAACTGCCAGACCGAATAACCTTTATTACAGGACAGAAAACAATTGGAAGAGAATACTTGCTAAAGGCTAAATTTAGAATAGCTTTACCAGATGTTGAATTATATTTCGAGTACTTCTGATTCAAGAAATATGAATAATTGTTATAGGCAACATTCATCGGATTATTGAAATTTTCAGGGCTCTCGTTATAATATGAAAATGTACCGTTACCAGTTATGGCTGGTAAAATCGGCGAATTATTATTGCTCAAAGGTATGTTGTATACTTCATCTCCGATTATGAAATTCCTGCTAGACGTATTAAATAATATTCCATTTATCAGAGAGTAATCGTAAGAGCTGCCATTAGTTCCATTTATTACCATAATTGCATCCAGATTAAGGCTCGCACCGTTTTCAGATACATACGGTGGACTATCTGTAGGAACTGCTCCCATAGCCTCAATTGATGATATCTTAGCGCACCCAAAAATTGAGTTTGTAGATATTTGATATATAGAAAAATTATACGAAGGTTCAGGCGCGCCATTTGGAGAGAAATGTCCGAGTGTATTGAATAATCCGTAAGCAACTACCCCCATAGGATAATCCTTATGCTGATTTGCAATTAAAAATGGGTCTTGTACAATAACCCTATTTTCGCTTTTATTAAAATACGCAGTATTAAATAAATGAAATCTAAATCCAGAAACAACAAGAATAGCAATAATTACAGCTCCTGCAATATACCATTTGAGTGCTCCCATAAACACAAACCTTCGTTTCAATACGTGCTCAGGTACGTTTCAACATCGCCTCGGCTCCGTAGGTGTTTGCATTTTTAAGTTCCAAAATAACACCGACATCCCCATCAGAGATATTAACACTGTGACCGTTATATACCTTTTCTATATAGTACTTGTTTGGATCCGGAGTGAATACAAAGAAGAGGGCCCCTACTACGACTGCCTTACCTTTTTGAACTGAAGCAAGCAATCCGTAGAAATCAGCGTTGAAGCCTGTGCAGATTACTGTAGCGTCTGTTTTAAGGGTAACATCCCCATCGCATATACTTTTCGGATAGTATATGTTTGCAGTACCAGATGCACTAGGAACTTTGTTTCCTACATACCAGAAGGCACTATACTCTTTGCTCCTATAATTAAAGAAGGCGATCTCGATAAATTTGCTATCCGTTTAAAAAATAAATTTAAAGGCACAATAATAAGAACTATGATCGTTACAAACATAGTTATAGGATCATTGTGTTATAGAAACTTTGATAATACATACTCATTGCAAAATCAGATCTTAGTAAAATCTAGAGGATCAATAAATAAAAGTGCTACCATTTATGAATAATAAACGACACCCATTGCAGGCTAGTAACCCCCGTTCATAATTTACACCCCTATATTACTCTTAACAGTAAGCATTGCAACATAAGATTTTTTAAGTAGTTGCCCAATAATGTGTAGACTTTGGTAAAACTATTCGAGAGATTAGAGTTCAAAATAGATAAAAGATAGGGATACCAATAAGAAAGTACTGGATTCTTAGAAAGGCCTAAAAGAAAGCACACAATTGAAAGTAGAAAATTAGAAATTGCAAGATGAAAGGGTATGCTAAAAGAGCAAGAAAGGAAGTGCTAGGCAAAAAACTTCAATTTTGTCCAGCTGAAAGGCGAAATGCTCCAAGGCATAGTGCAAAAGGAGTTCTTATTTTCTTTGATCCGAAGGGAACGGCTTATTATTGCTTGTATATTTAAAGTTTTTAATATAATAAATAAGAGGGAGGCTGATGGATTCTCTTAAGGATGCGCACGGGCAAGTAATACTAAAATATTACAATAAAGAAAGAAGCTTCGACGTAGTTGAGAGAGAAGATGGTTACATAAATGTAGATGAAGGTGCGGATCTCTATTTTGCAGAATACAAAGACTGGTATAAACATGAGAAAGAAGCCATAAAATACGCAAAGGGAAGGTGTCTTGATATAGGATGTGCCGCTGGAAGGGTATTATTGTATCTTCAAAAGAAGGGCATGTATGCATTAGGTATTGATTCCTCTCCTCTAGCCGTAAAGGTGTGTAAGTTTAGAGGGGTTAAACATGTACGGGTTATGGATATATCTGACATAGGCAGTTTAAGAGGGGGGAAATTTAATACAATCATAATGTTTGGGAGAAATTTTGGGCTTTTCGGAAGCATGAAAAAAGCAAAAATTCTTCTTAAAAAGTTATATAAGATAACTTTTCCTAAAGCTTTGATCATAGCTGAAACAAGGGAACCATATATTACAGATAACCCCGTCCACTTTAAGTACCACAATTGGAACAGAAAACGTGGCAGAATGCCTGGTCAATT
>CAYWXC010000100.1:0-2995 GCA_964462345.1 Microcaldota archaeon
GCAGCAATATTTCTTGTCTTTGCAGGAAAAAAGAGCAACAAAGAGCTAATGTCTAGGCTCCTTGAATCCGTCGGAATACAACCTCAAGAAAAACTGCTTAACTTCGCACTTTCTATTGATTTCAAGAATATCTTGGCATATGTGCCAGCACTGTACTTCCTTGAAGTTATGAAACGTGATCTCACCACCGAGAACCTGCTCAGGGTCGTCAGAGCAATGGATGTATCTGCGGACCGGTCTGAAGCAGAGAACATAATCGCAACTTACATTAGCATAACTTCCAAAAAGGGGATTATCCTTCCTGCCCAAAAGGATCCGATGCAGGAAAAACTGAACATGGCAGTCAAGGCAACGCTCTCATTAATAGCAAAGCTCATGATATCCGAACTCAATAGGGTTCTTGAATACAGGGAGGTATCTGAAAATGTCGATGGCTTTATGCCGTATGTTTCCGTAGTTGGGGTCCTTGAGTTTGTTGGAAGAGATGTTAAATTGGAAGGCGAGAAGAAATTTACCGAGAGTATAAAGAAGATAATAGCCTCTGTTGGACTCACCACTGATGATAAGCTAGCTTCTTACACCTCTTCCTCGATAGGTTTTGGTAACTTCCCTTTTATCTACATACCAGCATTATACTTTTTGATATCTGTCAATGGCGAAGCGACAGTTGTCTCCTTATTAAATGTACTAAGGGCAGTTGGAATACCTGCGGACGAAGCGATTGCTGGATTCATCTATACTTTTTATAAAGACAATGAGGGATAATATTTCATAGGTTGGCTATCAATGAAGAATTATGTCATCGCGATAGGCGGAAACGCCCTAGAAGAGGAAGTACTTCCAAAAGCTTTAATATCCTACATATTGCGCTTTCATTCAAAGAAGATCGGAATAATACTCGTTCACGGGAACGGTCCTCAAGTGGGAGAGCTTGCTGAGCATGAGCATAAGAATCTTGCAGTACTTACTGCACAGACTCAAGCAGAAATTGGGCTGGAACTAAAAAGGCGGATATTGGCTTTCTGCACTTCTACACGGAAACGAATCCCAAAGATAGCTGTAGTGATAACGCGCGTTTCTGTAAAAGAAAACTCCGAGGCATTCAAGCACCCAACGAAACCAATAGGGAAATCTGTTGGTGCCAGCGCAGCCATCAAGCTCGAGAGCAAAGGAATTACGATGAAGAAACTTATAGGTGGATACAGGAGGGTTGTGCCTTCTCCAAAGCCTATACAGGTGCTAGATAAGTCTGAGATTGAGGATCTGGTAAAGTCTGGATATATTGTGATTGCAGGAGGCGGAGGCGGTGTTCCCATGGTTAACACACAGAATGGTCAACAATATGTCGAAGCGGTCATAGATAAAGATTATACTGCGGCTCTCATTGCATCTGAGGTTAAAGCAGATAGATTCTTCATACTTACTGCAGTTGATGGGGTATATCGCAATTTCGGAACTCCAGAGAGTGTAAAGATCGAAAGCATAAAAATATCTGATTTGTCAAAACTACTTTCAAGAGAGCAATTCGAAGCCGGAAGCATAAGACCAAAGATGATAGCTGCACTCGATTACGTTAAGAGGTCAAAGAAGACTGCTGTGATCGGAAGTCTATCGAATGCAGACAAAACATTGCGATTTAAAGGAGCCACGCTCATACTTCCTTGAGAATCTTTCTAATATCCGAGAGATTCGCATCTGCCTTGATCCCTTCCTTCCCGAACTGTGTGGCACTTGCCTTGTAGCCCCTCTCACGCAAAGCACCTATGATCTTATTTGGAGATATCGATCCAAGATGCAGATGCCTTGTAATCTTGGGCAGAGAATAAAAAAGAGGGATATCTTCTTCGTCAATTAAGAGGCTTATCTGATTTTTAACATCACCCTCTGCCAGAGCATACATATCCTTCAATATTCCCTTCTCATACAAGTTACCGATCCACAGCGATCCGAAGGGATCCATAATGTTGGCGCAGTACTCACAACTAAGATTCAAAGATGGCACCACTCCTTTTTTAACAACAAAATTCTGACAGGAGTGGCAGTATGCACCAAATCCGCCAGTCTTTACCGAGTCCAAAGCTTTCTTTGCGCCTTTGTTAAGTCTTAAGAAAACTCTAAAATAATGTAAATCCGAGATAGAGAGCAGAACCTCTATCCCGAAATTGAATTGGGCAGCTATTCTTGAGACATATGCTATCAGGATTCTCAATCCTGTTTCCTTGCACGGCTCTCCATGAAGTGGCCTAGCAGCATATGCCTTGATACACGCGGAAAGGTGCGCTCCACAAAGAACAGCTGTGTCTGTAGCTGTTATCATAAGCAGACTTCTGTTTTTGGAGATTTTTAAGATGTCATGTATATATGGTGCTGCACTTCCGAAGGGATCAAGGTCGATAATGTCAAATTGATCTTCATGCCTTCCAGCAAAGACCTGGAGATCTTCGTTGAAAGCCTTTGCATCAACCCCATTGCTCTTAGTGTTCTTAACTGCGTTGTCAAAAGCTCTCTTATTTATGTCTAATATCGTGACATTCTTTATCCCAACTTCCTTTGCATATCTTATTGCCCGTATGCCTGTTGCAGCAGTGCAATCTATCAAAGAACCTTCTGCGCCAAAAGCTTTCAGAAAGAGCACAGACAAAGTGCGTAATCCTTCCATCTTAGGGTTAAAAAACACGCCATCGTCGATTGCGATCCGTGCAGAGCCCTCGATTGTCTTCTTCATGGAATCATTCTATTGCGTTGCGCATTTTTAATATTGCATCGAGAAGCCCATGCGCGTATGCTATTGAAGAAAAAGATGTATAGTAATCCTTCTTATCCAACCATGCCTTGGAATCAAGTGCATACATTTTCGCAAGCTCAACTATCCTACTCTCTTCCTTTTCAAGCTCGAGTTTTTCTGCTTTTTCGATGCCGCTATCGAAAAGCCTAATATCCTTCAATATCCTTTCTTCTATCTCCATATTGTTCTCCTTTATTCACGAACCACTCT
>CAYWXC010000101.1:0-2994 GCA_964462345.1 Microcaldota archaeon
TATTTATGAAACATATAAATAATAAAGTTAGCTCTTTCTTAGAATATGGTTAGCCGCTTGAAGAGAAAGCGTCAACCATTTAAATAATCAATGTATAAAACTAAAGGCATTCTTATGATAGGGATAATATGCTCGTCATCTGACACCGCCTCAATAAACATGTTCAACCATATCTCAAAAGAGCATTTATTCGAGGAGGAGGAAAGCGGAAAGGCATTCAGAAAATTCACAAACGGAGAGCTAAACTTATACCTTGCAAACACTCCCCTGCCAGATGCCGAATTTGTCGATAGCCTCTCCCTCGAGCGTGCATACTTTTTGAGCAAGCATAAGAGTTCATCAGGAAAAACTTCTTTTACCACTCACTCAATGGGCAACTGGGGCAAGCAAGCTTTATTGGGGGGAAAGCCATCAAAGCTTTCCGTAGCAGCACCTTCTTACATGCGGTCAATTCTTCTTTCTCTGTCTGCTCTAAGGACTGACGTCAGCATAGATAAAACATACGAAGCAACGCATCATGGCCCTCTTCTTAAAACACCTTCATTATTTGTAGAATTCGGGGGTTCCGAAAGCGCTATGGAAAACAAGGAGTTTGCAAGAGCAATAGGGGAACTCGCATATTCAAAGATAATAAATGATATTGACTCAAGTCCAGATGTATCAAAGGTGGTTCTCGGAATTGGGGGAAGCCATTATCCTGAAAAGTTCACAAAGCTCGCCTTGGAGAAAGATTACGCATTTTCCCATATAATGCCAAAATATGCAATGGCTGGAGAAGAAGAGGACTTTTCTATATTTGGAGAAGCGGCAGCAAAGAGTGGGGAAGAGCTCGATTCATGTGTCATAGATTGGAAAGGTGTAAACTCCAGAATGCGGGAAAAGGCAATTAAGAAATTGGAAGAGATGGGTCTCGATTATGAGAAAGTGTGAATTCATTCTTGCTACAACATTCCTTCTTGTGCTACTAGCATCTCAAGCCGAAGCTGGATACTGGTTTCAGAGCGGAGCAAGGGGAGGCAGTGGCGCCACTTTCAATCAAGGGGCAAAAGTGCAAATCAAGACCGTCAATCAAGAAGCACTGATCAACGGCACATTTGCGTTCTGGATTGGAGAGAATCTTCCAAACGGCGCATTTCTTCAAACTGGATACTTGATCGAGAACCAAACTGGAGATTATCCTTCTCGTTGCGACCAAACTGTGGGGTGCAACGGTTACCAACTACTCACTGCCGGGTCTGCAGAATGGTTCTATGAATACTTTCCCGCCGGGTTCAATGGCGGTTTCCTGGGGGAGATAGGTTCGGATGGTTCTGCCGGATCAAACGGAACTTTAAACACATATGGATTTTACTCAAAAGGGAATACTTGGTATTTCACATTCGACAACGTGGTTGAAGGAAGTGTCGATCTCGGCACATCCTCCTCAGGATATGATGTTCCTGTCGCCTTTGCAGAGCTTGCCAATACTACTTCCAATACCTATAAAATGAATCCAGTTACCTTTTCCAACCTCTCTATATACAAGAACGGCATTCTCTATTCCGTTCCGACCGGATTCTCATATATCGGATATGGTGTCGGCAGCCTTCAGTACTTAAGAAACCCATATGGAGTAGAAGAAGCATCAAACAAAGTGAATTCATTTAATGTAGGGTCTGGGTTACAACAGCCCGTTAACAACACTTTATTATGGTCACAGGGTTACATTCTCACAGTAACCTCACAATATGGGAATATCGATGCAAAGGATGAATATCTCTCATTATCAACCATAAACCTCTCCGCCCCTGCGTATGTTTACATAAGCAACAATACGCGGGAAGTCTTCAAAGGGTGGGAAGGCTCAGGCAGCGGATCCTATACTGGAAGTTCTAGAAACTCAAAAGTGCTAATGGCTTCCAACATCACCGAGACAGCAGTCTGGCAGCTGCAATACCTTGTGAATGTATCTTCAGAATACGGCTCTTCTTCGGGCTCTGGATGGTACGACGCAAATCAGATGATGCATTATTCCGTTATATCTAATACTGTTTATACTGGGCCTGGGGAGCGCGAGGTTCTTACTGGCTGGAGCACAGATCTAACTGGAATTAATGGCAGCGCCAAAGTGGTCTCACCATTGCAGATATATGCATTCTGGAAAAAGGAATATTATCTGAATCTCACATCAACAACCAGGTACTCAACTCCAATCGGGTCAGGATGGTATGATGCCGGATCCGAAGCCAATATAAACGTGACTACTATTTCCATCTATAATACGACAGAGTCAAGACTCTCCTTTTATAAGTGGAGCAACAATGCAACTACCCCAAACGCAAGCATAACTATGAATGCGCCTACAACTCTCGTTGCTCAGTATAGAGAAGAATATCTCACCAAATTCTATGGGCAGGATCAGGCAGGGCAAAGTGTCCAAGTAAATTCCTTTTATATAGATGGCATAGACATTGGCAGATCCTCCTTCTTATTTGTAAACCAGACTTACAACATTACAGATGCTTCTTATAATGGATACGTGCTTCCCATTAAAGAGAGGTTCACTGTGAATTCTTCTAGCGTGCACTACGTCAGATTACCTCTAAGTGATGTAAGCATACTTACCAAAGATATATTTGGAATACCTCTCAATGCAACCGTCTCCATCACTCTCCCTAACAATACTAAAATAACGGGATACACTGGCAGTGGCGGCAATCTTACCATCAAAGATGTTCCTTTCGGAGATGTTGCTGGCAATGTTTCTTATCTTGGCATAACTCAAAGTGTGCATACTTCATTCGGAGTAGCAAGAGTCTTCTTCATATCTCTGCTAAACATAATCGCCTTTGCAGCAGTGCTTATACTCGCAGTTATTATGTACTATGTCCATCACCACCATGTAATCAACGCACCAAAACAAAAGAGATAAAACCATATCGTTAGATATGAATATGTGCGTTGAATGAAAGTCGCAATAGTGATACCTCCAATGGACTTCAAGGACGAGTCCTT
>CAYWXC010000102.1:0-2966 GCA_964462345.1 Microcaldota archaeon
TGTCTTCCATAGTGATACCTTTCGCTTCTGAGAGCATATACTTAGAGCTCTTCGGGGAAGATGGAAGTAGCATATTCATGGAAAAATGGCCAAAGGCAGACAAGAAACTGGTCAATAGAGGGCTTGAGGAAGAATTCAAGATATTCCAAGAAGCGGCGAAGGCAGTCCTCAACGAGAGGGAGAGAAAGGGAGCAAAGCTCAGATGGCCAGTTAAGGAAGTATTGATCAGGACTGCAAAGCCAGAAGTTGCAGATGCGATAAAGCGTTTGACCCCACTTATGGAGGCGTATGCAAACGCGAAGGAAGTGAAGGTAATGGAGAGTGAGACATCAAAAAAGAAGATCAAGCCACTTTTCCAAAAACTGGGGCCATCGTTCAAAGAAAATGCAAAGCTCGTAGCTGAAGCCCTGATTACCGCAGACGCGTTGGCTGTTGAGAGTGAGCTAAATAATGGTGGCAAGTATCTCCTGCACACGGCCAATGGTACCTTTGAGGTTTATCCAGAACACATCTCAATATATGAAGATGCTGTAGCATCTAGCGGACTCGCGTTTAAGTACGGAATTGTTGATGTTGATGCCACAAGCAGCGAGGAGCTGAAGAAAGAAGTAGTATCGAGAGAGTTCATAAGAAGAGTTCAGCTCATGAGGAAGGAGATGAAGCTCACCAAGCTTGATAATATAAAGATATATCTCTCAGCTACGGAAGAGTTATTGTCTGCAATAAAAGAGAATGAAAAAGAGATACTTGGCGTTGTGAGGGCCGATTCCATATCCGATCTTGATCATAGTGAGCACGAAATGATAAGAAAAGAGTGGGATATACTTGGTGACACTGTAGTTATAGGAATAAAGATAAATAACAGGCACTGAATCTTCATCATGATATCTCAAAAGAGAATGAATGGAAAGATAGATGTTGGGGAGGGCAGAGAGATACCTTATTCTGTTGTTGAACGCCACGGAAAGAGAAACATCTATCTTAGATTCAGAGGAGAAGAGCTTGTAGTTGTTCTCCCAAGGGGCCACAATCCCAACAAAGTGATAGACAAACATAGAGGATGGATAATCAAGCATTACAACGAGATACTCCAAAGAAAAACTCTATTTAAGGAAAGCAGGATATTCTTTCTAGGAAAAGAGTACTTTCTTTTTTTCTCTGAAAGCAGGTTTGCATCTGTGGAAGTAAATCGCGATGTTATAATAGTCAAGGGAAGAAATGGAGAAACTGCATCAAAAATTCTTAGGAAATGGCTTGGAGCAAGAACACTTGAAATTACAGAAAAGATGGTGAGGGAGAAAGCTGCATCTTTGGGAAAGGAGATAAAAAACGTTAGCGTAAGGAGAGGGAGCAGATGGGGCTGCTGCACTTCGAACAAAGAGATAATATTCAACACATATCTCTCTATGCTCCCGCCAAGGCTCATTGAGTATGTGGCAGCGCATGAAGCATCTCATCTTAGAGAGATGAACCATTCAAAAGAGTTCTGGAAAACTGTGCAAAGTCTCCTTCCAGATTACAAAGAATTAAGGAAGGAGCTAAAGGACTACGATGCGAGTGAGAGCATGATGCTTGGCTACTTGAAAGAAAGGGCTTAGCTCTGACTCTTCTTAGCTTGTTGAAGACCTTCAGTGTAAATCTCAGATGCGAGCTTGAATCTGGAGACTGTGTGTGTTATCACTCTGCCTTTTCCACTGAAGACTGCTAGGAACAAGCCAACTCCTCCGAACATCGCGGTTTTTATGTTATCCACAAACTTGATCTTATAGGTAAGTGAAGAATCGAATCCTGCGATGTGTCCAGGATCTATCTCAAATTCGTAGGTGCCATCAAGATTGTATTCCGTTATATCTCCAGCTACATGTATGAAGACATTTCCGGGCCCTGAAAATTTCTGCAAAATGAGACCTGCACCTCCGAACAATGCAGAGCTTATACCAACAGTATGCAATGTGAACTTAATGCTGTCCTGCGCTGCAAGAAATGCATCGTGTTCAGCGAAGAACTCTTCTCCTTCGCCGAGTTGTATTGCGACTATCTTTCCAGGAAGAATTCCAGCCATAGAGACATTCCCTGTCCCGCTGCTTGACTCAAATTCAGTGAGTAGGGCGCTTGAGCCTGTGCTCTTCCTCTCTATTGCGCCGAGTATTCCACCAACCATCCTCGGAGTCATTTTTATATTGGAACTTTTGCTGACAAGCTTTCCTGAATCGGAGAATATCCTCTCGCCTTCGTCCAATGTTATCCTAACTGACTGCATATTATTTCCTAATATCTCGTATTTCATGATTTCACCTATCTCATCTTTTCCAGTATGCCATTGAGCTCTTCGCCATCTATCGATGTGCGATGCTTCGACATTAGTTCCTTCCTGGCCTTGTTTCTGTCACCTTCTGCTGCCAATACAGACTTAATCAAATCCTTAAGTGAATCTCCAGAGATCCTCTTTAGCCCTTTCTTTTTTATTATGGAATCAATCTCCTTTTCTGTTGAAGGAAGCTCCCTTATTATTTCCTCTGCACCCAATCGGGTAATAGAACCTGACGAAAATAGTGAGAATATCTTTATCAACATGTCATCGTGTAAAGATTCAATGTTGATACCACTCCTCTTCATTTCCTTGAACTTTTCCAGTATGATTGAAGCCACTGTTGCAGGCTTCGCACCTGTCTTCTGAACAATCTCATTGTATAGTTGAAGATCTCTTGACCAAAGCATCTGGCTTGCAAGCTGCTCATTCTTGATCTCTTTCATGAGCCTGGATCTGATTGTATCCGGATCCACTTTATTGCTTTTTATTATTTTGTATTCCCCCTTGTTTACTTCGACAGGAATGGCATCCGTCTCAGGATACATTCTTGATCCTCCAGGTATCGGTCTAAGGAATCTTGTTATTCCTGCCCTTGAATCAACACCACGAGTCTCTGAAGGCACGCCGACCAAAGAGTATTCTGCGCGCTCCTTTG
>CAYWXC010000103.1:0-2956 GCA_964462345.1 Microcaldota archaeon
AAACATAAATTGTGAATATCGGAAGCGTTATTGCAAAGAATAAGGGTATGAATATCATTGGCCCATATATCTCTATGCTGCTGAACGCTTCTCTTATATCCTTTATCGCAAGGCTATACACGCTAGAGCTCCTCATCGACTGCCCCTCTTCATCAATTCACCAACATTCCTGTTGATATAATTAACATTAATTATCAGACCACCCTCTTTTGATATATCTTCTATAAGTTTTGGTATATCACTTATGCTTTTAACTTTCGCTTTAAGGAGGCTCCCGGAACTATAGGATAATTCATATTTGCCGAAAAGCTTGGACATTCCTTCTTTTTCAAGCTTGTTTATCATGGCAACTTCAACCTCTATGCTGCCCAGTTTTCTTATTATAGAATCAAGGGAGCCAGAAGCTGTGATTCTTCCAGAACCTATCAAAATAACATTGCTTTTAATCCTGTAAAGCTCTTCAAGCCTCTGTGTTGCATAAAGTACAGTGACCTTTTCAGATGATAATCTTTCAAGCATCCTGTGCAGCATGTCCGCAGCATTTTGGTCTAGAAATGCGGTAGGCTCATCAAGCAATAGCATCTCCGGATCGTTGATCAAAGCTCTGCATATCGCTACTTTCTGTTTCGTTCCTCTACTAAGCTCTCCTACTTTCCTATCAATATACTCAAGCGCATCGAACTCTCCAAGGATATCCTTCATCTTCCTTTCAGCATCGCTCACTTCATATAATCTTGCAAAGAACGAGATATTCTCCCTTACAGAGAGATTGTCATAAAGTGCATAATTCTCTCCCAGAAATGAAAATCTTCTACTAAGCGAATCTCTTGTCTTAGTGTCTAGGTCCTCTCCAAATAACTTTATCGAACCTCTCGTTGGCTTGTAAAGCCCAGCGATTATCTTAAGAAGCGTGCTCTTTCCCGCTCCATTTGGTCCTAAGATTATCATGGAGCTTCCCTTCTTGACTGAAAAAGAGATATCTGAGATTGCAGTGAACTTCGAGAATGTTTTTGTAATCTTCTTTGCCTCTACACTATACACCAACTTACCCTCTTACTTCTTCTTCTCAAGCTCCTGCACTTTTTCAACTATTGCCCTGAATATCTTTCCCTTCATGCTTAACTCCTTGCCCGTCAGCACTCTTACTTCCAATGTAATAACATAAATTGTGCTGCTGAGTGTCTCTATATTTATGGACCAATCATTATTCTCGATTCCCTCACTCTTCATTATCTTTTTTATCTCTCCCTCTATAGCATCTATTGGTATCGATATCATCACGTCAAAGCTTATCTTTATGACCCTTGCTTTTGCTCTGTGGTGATTTATTATCAGCGCACCGTTAACTGTGCTGTTAGGTATATATATTGGGGTTCCATTCCCATCTATCAGCCTGGTATACATCAATCCTATGCTTGCTACAACTCCA
Organism: Microcaldota archaeon; assembly: GCA_964462345.1. Classification (GTDB taxonomy): domain Archaea; phylum Micrarchaeota; class Micrarchaeia; order Micrarchaeales; family CABMGC01; genus JAMCSO01. The sequence continues at coordinate 1,430 of CAYWXC010000103.1, forward strand.
CTGTATCCTGGTACGAATTCCTGGTGCAGATAAGATGGCGGTTGGATATTTGTCTGCCAGGCATGTATAGTTATAAAGTCTGAAGGTCTGAATGGCTTTGCTATTATCAAAGATAATCCTGAAAATACATTTCCAAGCGTAGTCTGTGCAGCCAGACCTATGACAATACCAAGAAATCCTGCGCTCAGAAGCAACCCTGTTACATTAATATTTAGCGCTCCGAGAACTACAATCACTAGAATGGCATACGCTATTACTCTAAAAAGATCAGCAACCTTGCTCGCTTCTTTGCTAATTCCTTTATATTCTATGTACCTCTTTATTCCCCTGCTTATTATCTCTATGGACAAAATCCCTATAGAGACTATTGTTATTGCGTATAAGATCGGCTTGTAGACTTCTATGACATTAAAATACGAAATTATCTCTATAAGGAGTGATGCAAAAAATATGCCCATTATGGATAACAGCATTACATTCCTTAGTCTATTTCCATTTTTTTGGCCATACTTGTTCATATCTATCCATATAATACTGATGTATATTATTTTATTCTTATCAGTTTAAAAAACGGGCAAAAACAAAGGCCCAAATCCACCTATCTCAAATCATATCTGAAAGTAACTGTAACCTGCTCGACTACCTTGCTTGTGCCTTCAAAGAAAGAAGATCCTCCCTTCGAACTAATTGCTGTAGGGGAAGAAACGCTTAATCCTAATGGTATGTAAGGATACACATAATAACTACCTGCACTGATGTTCGAGACCTCGATCTGCGCTCCTCTTGCCAATATTTCCGCTTGTCCAGTTGCATTCTGCAGTGCTAGGGAAAGAGATTCATTTCTCAAAGAACTTATATCACTAGCAGAGAGCTTTGAAGAAACTCCCATCACATATACATTATTCAACGATGCTATCCTTTCCAGGATATTCGTGACATTTCCGACTTCAGGAACTAGAACATCAAGATTCTCCGAAGCTTCGTATACTGATGAATTATATTTTCTTGTCAGAAGGTATGAAACGGTCTTAATCTTGCTTACATTGTTGTGTAGATATGGCAATATCGTCAGATTTAATTTTGATATGGTGGTTGATAGATTCTCTTCCGCAGCCGCTGTCGTTGTTCCAGTTCCATTGACAAAAATGACCATCTCTCCTTCCGACGGAAATCCTGAAGCAACCCCAGTTGCCGAAAGCGTTATGGAGCCATGACTTTCTTGAGTGGTTCTTGCCCCATATATAGAAACTACAACTATTCCCAAGACAATTATGGCAACAAGTGCGATAATCGCCATCAACTGATCAAATTTCATATGATCACTAGGATTACTTCAATGAAAACCTTTTTAACCAATATGCAATTACTTTTTCCCAGTATGCTTATACTCCGGATACGAACTGACTGAGATATGGTTATACAAAAAGTGACTTAGAATTCAGAAAAATTTATAAATAAATGCATTTATATCTATCCAAGCGTTTAGAGCAATTCCTAAAATTCTTTTCCCCAAAACTCTAAACGCCT
>CAYWXC010000104.1:0-2919 GCA_964462345.1 Microcaldota archaeon
GACGAAATAGTTGAAAAAAGTGGAAAAGAACCAACAGAAGAAGAAATATTTAAATCCATAAATGCAAGAGATTTAGCCGATAAAAACTTTGATCTTTCAGTAGGTCGCATAGTAGGGATGACCGCATTTAATGAAGAACAAGAAGGATCGTGGTATCCGTTTGTCGGATTAAGGCAACAAGATAGGATAAAATCTGGAGATAATGAAGGAGACTTTTGCCCTTTAACTGCCGGGAATTTGGCTACTTTTCTTAAACATTTGTGCTATTCCTCCTTTTATACAACTAATGATGGGAGTAGGTCAATAGAAATTACGAATGTTCTTCAGTTAGGGGTACTCTTCAAGAATATAATTTTGAAGCCTGTACAAAGTTATGACAGGGCCAATGGCACAACAGTTGCTTGTAAGCACTGGACACTAGATGCTCTGGGAAAGTTAATAGAAGAAGAGTTTAAGGATACATTAGTAAACGGGTTTGATGCGGATCGCTCCCTTATGGCCCATACAGAAATCAGGTGGGATAGATTTAAATCTCTTTTAGATGAATACTATTCGATAATGAAAGACCAAGCTGAAGTCATCAACAAATATAGAGACTCTATGGACAAACAGGATATTACTGAGGCTGCTAAAATTATAAAAAATGCGTGGAGTTATCAAACCCAAACTGATCAGATTTTGCCTAATTTGAGAGAATATTTACAGGGGGCTCTTCCTTGGCTGAAGAAGTGAAACAAACAGAAATCAAAGATACAAAACAAGAAGAATTAACATATGATATTACTCATGTCTTTCTCGATCTTTCTGAAAGGCTGCTAAAATCAACTAACCAAAGCGGGGACGTATCTCAGAACGCCTCGTTAATGGCTAAAGCAATTATGGAGGATTTGGGATCAAACGAGTGGTCAGGTCCTAACGGCTACCAAAATTTCCTTTTCAACGGAGTTTATTCTCCTATGCAATTGTTGGTAAACTATATAGCCAATCAAGAGACGTCTGCACCAGACCGAGATTATCCGTTTCTATTTGGAACAATTGGAAAGATTCTTTCTATATTAACTGACGAAAATTACAACATAAACGAGTCCAAGGCAAATGATTACAGAAAGCTTGTACAGACCATCTTCCAAATGAGAGAGATCACAGAAGAAGGAGAGAATCTCTCGTTAGAAACTTATCTTCCTAGTTCAACTAATGATAATGACAGTGAACAGATTCTTGAGCTTAAGAAGCTAGGACAGATTTTTTGGAAGGGGAACTGCAGTTGTCAAACCAGAGGGACTTTCTCGACGCATAAAAGTTAAAGGCAACGTATTTGACATCTTTAAAAGCCACGATGGAGCTCCATCTTCATTAGTGTACACATTAGGTCAGGCGTACTCACACGTCCCTAAGTCCAGAGTGTCAATAGCATTGCGTAGGGATAGGACTATAATAATATCGAAGAAGTATAATCCTCTCTTAGAATTTTATGATGGCGGCTGGCATATCGTAGATATGACTTCGGCAAGGGAAGCTTTGAACGAGTGTTTCGCCCTAGATCCTGACCTTAGTGCGCACGTGAAGAAAAGTAAAATCACTGATCCATTAATTACACTGGCATATTATATGGCAAGTCACTACCATAGTGGCATACTTGCAGTTATTGACTATGACAAGGCAATAGGTGAAAATGTCTTAGAAGATCAAAAAGAGTGGTCCCTAAATTCGACGAAGATTATTCTTGATCAACTAGACAGGAACCATGTCTCAACGTTCAGGATAACAGAGATTGAAGATACTAAATATGGGCGAGTATTACTTACGAATGTTTTACAGGATGGCGCAACGATATTCAAAGCCGATGGAACTTTTCACTCTGCTGGAAGAGTAGTAACTAATTTTTCCAGAAAAGGTAAACTTGGAGATTCAAAGTCAGGTACTGGCAATCGTGCGGCTCAGCGTCTTTCAGAATTCGGTATTGCCCTCAAAATTAGTAAGGACGGAGCAATAAAGTTATACTCCGGGCTTCCTAAAGAAAATGATCATCTAAATGGAGGATTACGAATACGGTAGAATACTAACTAGAAAGCTTATGAGAGATATCTTCATGCCTGTCCACCAAGATACCATTAAAAGAATGTATAACAGGGCCGAAAGTACCAAAATAAGAAGGAGACTTTAGATGTCCTATCAGATTTACGTATTTTTTCCTTATCACGTTTAAGACAGTGCCTAAGTTAAAGCGAATATTGTTTATATGTTCTTTTGTAGTTGAGGGTCCAAGTTTGAAATCGTAGCTCATAATGGCTGGGTGAATCTCGTCATTCCAATGAACAGGACCATATAATCCGCTGAGAGTGATTCTGTCATAATCTCTTCCCTCTTCGAAGCCTTCCCTTGCTAGATAATTTTTCACTTCCTTATGACTTCGACTTTCTGAATAAGGACGTTTTTTTGAACATGGTAATAATAACAAGTTTGGTGACCTTGCTCTAAAATTTCTCAAGGGAAAAGAGTACTCTAGTGACTTAGTCGCTTCAACATCAAGTTGTTTAAACGGTACGATATTTGATAATGGTACTTGTCCGGCAGCTAAAATTCTAGATTTCCACCATTTCATGTTATGGAGGGCAATTAGCGCAATAATATCCGATCTATTAATATTCTCACCCTCTAAGTAGTGTACTCTATAGGCAGGAGCTTTCATAATTTCATATAAGTGATCTTCACCTATTCTCCTGAGATTTTCACATGCATTACAAGAACAATTTTCCAGCAGACCAGGATTCCAAAAAGCGTAGTTTCCTGTCTTTGGATCGTACGCTTTTAGCCGAAAGGCAGCTTGTGCATAAGTAGAATTGTCATAGGAAATTTCTCTTCTCAGTTTATTACTGGCAAGCGCCGAACCAATTATAGAATCTCCTACGCCAAAAATGT
>CAYWXC010000105.1:0-1508 GCA_964462345.1 Microcaldota archaeon
GTTATTCCCCTTATTCTTTTAATGTTGTTGAATTGCGAGATTAGAAAACAGAGAGTTGTCTCCCATGGATCATTAAGCGTAACCCGTAATCCATTCAGTTTGGAGAGAGCCTCGTGCATGAATTGATCCGTATCTATTTTATTGCAGATCTCTCCAAAATCATCCTCAAGCCCGAATCTTGAGATTATCTCTTTCCTTGCCTCTGCATTTTTGTAATCTCCAAGATAACTAAAGGATAATCTTGATTCTTTTTTCCTTAAGAAGATAATGCCTTTGCTTGTAGAATAAGTCAGCTTTTCAACCCCCAGATCTGATAAATAGTCGGAATGAAAGGCAAGAGGCTGTCCACTCCCTATGCTGAGGCCGAGATCGAGATTCTCAGCAGTTATGCTCTGCCATACCAAACCATTATTGGAAGATATTCCCATCACCTAGAAAAGTTCACCTATCTTCTTCCGGACTTGTTTTGTGGTATCGCGATCACGAATAGTCACAGTATCATCTTCCAATGTCTGATAATCGATTGTGATGCAGGAAAGAACACCTATCTCATCCGCTTTTGCATATCTCTTCCCTATGCCGCCTGCTTCCGAATAATAGGAGCTGACGTTGCGCTCATTGAGGAGATAGTAGACCTCCCTGGCCTTATCCATAAGCTTTTCGTCTTTCTGCAATGGGAATATGGCAAAATGATATGGAGAGATATTCTCATTGAGCTTGAGGTATGACCATCCCCTCTCACTCCCATCGACTGCAGAGTTGTGAAGTATTGCAAGAAGAAGCCTGTCTATTCCTATACTAGCTTCTGCGACATGCGGCAATATCCTCTTTCCATCAAGAACCACGCCGAGCTCTTCTCCTGAGAGCTTTGCATGCTGTGATAAATCAAAGTCAGATCTTGAGGCATTGCCTGCAACCTCCATCCATCCATACTCAGTCTTTGCTTCAAGATCTATATTCCCTTGTGAGTAGTGCGGAAGTTCTTCTTTCTCTACCTGCCTGAACCGGTACATCTCTTTTGACAGGCCCATCTTCGCCATCAGCTTGTCTTCGAGATAGATCAATAAGGCTAGATGCCTATTTGGTATTATCCCTAAGTCAAGCAGTTCGCCTATCCTGCGCTCCTTGACCTCGTCGCTATTGCTTTCTACGAAGGTTATCTCCGCCTTTGCGAATGTATCAAACCATATTCCATTGAATTCCTCAAGATCTGTGCCTGGATCAAAGAAAAATTCGGTCTCCATCTGGCCGAACTCCCTCATCCTTGATAACTGCTGCCTTGGGGAGATCTCGTTCCTGAAGACCTTTCCCGCTTGAGAAATGCATACAGGCAACTTGAGACCATAAACCCTGAAAAGATTCTTGAAATCTACGAAGATGCCCTGAGCAGTCTCCGGACGAAGATATCCGTTCTCACTGCTCCCTGGCCCAATCTGCGTCTTGAACATCAGATTGAAGCTCTCGATTTTGGAAAGCTTGCTCCCACACTTAGGGCATTTTACTCCTGA
>CAYWXC010000105.1:1608-2914 GCA_964462345.1 Microcaldota archaeon
ATCCTGAGCCCTATCGGCCCGTAATCGTAAAATCCGCTTATCTCCTTGTATATGCCGAATGCCTGATAATATATTCCTCTTCTTGATATGATGTCATTAGCTATCTTCTCGCTCTTCTCCAATGGAACACCTTAATCTTTCTTTATTCAATATAATTGCTTTACAAAGATATATAGAGTTTAAATATAAGATAAATATCAGATAAATTGGTGTTCTTTTGAAAGAAAGCATTGAAGAGAAGAGAGCAAGGCTGCTTGGCCTTGCGAAAGCAAGCCTCAGCGAGGCTTATTCAACAGAGGAGCATTCTCTCATACAAGCCATCAACGCTTATAATGAGACTGAAAAGATGAGAAACCTCATGCAGGAGAGGCTTGAAGAATGGTACAGCATATACTTTCCAGAAGCAAAGATAAGCAGTCCTTCGGTATATGCCAAGTTTATAATAGAGTTTGGAAGAAACAAGAAAGAGGTTGAAGAGATTAAGCTTGGGGAGATATTCGGGGAGAAAAAAGAAGAGATAAAAGAAGTCATTGAGAAAAGTATAGGCAGAGAGCCAACCGGAGAAGAATACGCTGCTGTGAGAAGGATAGCAGAAGAGGAGCTGAGCCTTATAGAGCTTGAGAAGAAACTCGATGGTTACATAGAAAAGACAACAGAGAAGCTCATACCTAACGTATCATATTTGATAGATTACAAGATAGCTGCGGAGATCCTGGCGAAGGCAGGCTCGCTCTCAAAGCTAGCAGTTATGCCTGCAAGCACAATCCAGCTTCTTGGAGCTGAGAAAGCGCTCTTCAAGCATATTAAGTTCGGAAGCAGGCCGCCGAAGTACGGTTATCTCTTCAAGATAGCTCCAGTAACAAATGCCTCAAGAGATGATAGAGGAAGGGTTGCAAGATTATATGCTGCGAAGATCAGCATAGCTGCAAGAGCTGATGCCTTTACAAAGAACTTTATCGCACCGAAGCTGAAAGAGGATATAGATAAGGCTCTTGCACGCGAAAGGAAACATGGTAAAAAGAGAGAGTATCGACCAAATCCAAAACAAGGACGCTTTGGCAATAGGAATGGTAATAATAGAAGATTTAAGCACGGATAATCAAGAAAATAGCTGGCTTCCCGAAAGAGAAGAAACAAGAGTATAAGAAGTCTTGTTTAATGGAAGCTGGGAGCCAGAATCTTTCTGTGATACGCAGAAGAACATTCCTTCATATTTTACACATGCTGGAGTCATGAAAAGAGGGCTTATAGAATTTCCCGTGAACTGGAACCAGTTCCCAGTGAAGCTCCCGGATTGGCTTAGTAT
>CAYWXC010000106.1:0-2822 GCA_964462345.1 Microcaldota archaeon
CCCTTTTAAGATATATTTAAATATCTTAAAAAACAAGAGATATTTGGGGGAAATGATGGAATTGGGATTAAAGATGAGGCTACTTTCAGGGCACGTGACCTCGCGAGAGGGTTTTGTGCTTGACTTCCCAGAACTTGAGAAGGTTGTCTTAAGCTTTCCAGAAATGGGAGAAGAAGTCTCGAGCATGCTGGTTTCCGAAGCTAGGAGAAGTAGAGGAAAGAAGAGAGAGGCTTCAGAAAAGGCTGCTCATCGAGTTATGGCAATATCCATGCTCAAGATTCTCTCTGAAGAGTTCTGATCCGGAGAAGATAAAGTGCAGCAATACAATATTTATATGCTTGGTTAGCATAGAGTATAATTCAGTAAGTTGCGTGTTGATTTGATGGATAAAAAGAAAAGGCTAATTGTAATCTTAGGAATAATAATTATTGTAGCAGTGGCATTGATTTTTGTTGCATTGCAAGGAGCGCAAAGTACCGCACTTGCATCTTATGACAACAAGCTCGTTCCGCAGAGTATTCTCTCAGAGCTTGCTGTGCCGAACAGCGTAAGCAACGATGTGGGATTGGGGCTCGTACAAGGACAGCTCTCAAAGATCAATTCATCTGCAAAGATGCAGATCGGAGGAAAGCCTGTCATCCTTTATATGGGAGCTGAGTATTGTCCTTACTGTGCTGCAGAGAGGTGGCCAATGATTATAGCTCTGATGAGATTCGGAACCTTCACAAATCTTCATTTTATGACTTCGAGCGCTAGCGATGCATTCCCTAGCACACCGACATTTACGTTTTATAATTCCACATACACGAGCCAATACATAAAATTCATAAGCGTAGAGATGACAAAGAACAAGCTTGTCAATGGAACATATCCAACGCTGCAAACCCCAAACAATAGCGAGAATAACATAATGAAGGTTTATAATATACCAACACAGTCATGTCCGTATGGAGGCTGCATACCTTTCATAGACTTTGCAAACAGCTCTGTCCAGATAGGAGCGAGCTACAACCCACAGATACTTACAAACCTTGACTGGAACCAAATAGCTGGAGGCCTTTCAAATTCATCCAACGTCCAGACGAGATATATAGTTGGGACTGCCAATCTCTTCACTGCAGAGATATGCATGCTTACTAACAATACCCCAACATCAGTATGCTCTGAGCCCTATGTAACTAACATAGAAAGCAAGATTTCATGATGGTGAGCGTTTGGACTTAAAGAAGAGCGGGATCACGCTAGATAAGATAATACTCTTGCTATCTGTGATAGGCCTTCTTGTATCCATATATCTAGTTGCATATCAATATGCAGGAATGCCACTCGAGTGTCCTGAAACGGGCATAATAGATTGCGCTAGCGTCCTTGCAAGCCCTTATTCCATGCTTCTTGGGCTTCATGTATCAGTCTATGGTATTCTTTTCTTCTTGGTCGAGATTATCTTGCTTAAATACAGGAAGGAGATGCTTGTTCTTCTTAATGCTGCAGGAATAGGCTTTGTCTTTTATTTTCTGTATGCAGAGTATATGATAGGAAAAATATGTATATACTGCACCACAGTGCATCTGACCGTTTTGCTTCTCTTCCTTATATCAATGTATGAATTTCTGAAGGGCTGAACATTACCTGTCAAGCTTCCTGTCTATCTCGAGAAGAAGGTCAAGAATGAAGCCTGCGATGATTGAGAGTATTCCTATTACGAAAAGCATGAATGAGATCAAAGCACGGCCTATCTCTGTAAATAAGCCTGTTGATACGAAGTCAGCTATTACAGATATTCCCAAGAGTAACCCAGCGATTAGAAGCACGATCCCGAATGAACCGAAGACAAGAAGTGGGCTGTAATCTCTTATCCTCCTGACCATGTGGGAAGCGACAGTGAACCCGTACCCTAGCTTTGAATTTGTTAGAACTGATTCTCCATACTCCCTTTTGGAATATTTTATAGGTATCTCTTTGATTTTATAACCTTTATTGGCTAGCTCTATAACAAAAAATGCTATTCCAGCCCTATAGGGCTCAACCTTGGCTATGCTCTCGAATGCATCCCTCTTTACAACGAAGAGGCCAGTTAGAATATCGTGGACTTTGGATTTGTATAGCACGCTGAAAAGCCAGCTTAAGAAAGAATTCCCGAATTTGAGATAAAGAGACATTGATCCTTTTTCAAGGCCGGCCATCCTATTTCCAAGAACTATGTCTGCATCCCCTCTCCCAACTATCCTGACCCCTTCAAGAAGTCCGCTAGTCTCATGCGTCATGTCGGCATCTATGCTTGCAAGTATATCTCCTTTTGCAGCCTTCAAACCCATCATGATTGCCTTCTCCACTCCCCGATCTTTCTGGCGTATGACTGTGACTCCAGTCTTTTTGAGCTTATTATAATACTCGTCGCTGCTCTTATCCACGATTATTATCTCAGTATCCTTTCCGAGGAGAGAATATATCTCGTCTATAAGGACAAATACACTCTCTTCTTCTATTGTTGGTATCACAACACTGACTTTCATAGCCATCGAAATCGCTACTATATCATCAAGAAACTATTTAGATTTATCAGAGGAGAGGGCCATAAAGCCAGTATTTTATATATTTTGTGTTATAAATTAAAAGGTATCAAGGTTAGTGGTATTTATGTTATGCGAGAGATGCAACGAGAATATCTACAATTCAGTGAGATGTGATTACTGCAAGAGAAGAATATGCAACAATTGCATGAAGAGCTCCAAGAAGATAAGCAAGACGGCACATCTTGTTATATGCAAGGATTGCTGGTCGAAGGCAGGTAGAAAGAAGTATTACAAGAGAAGCAGGGCTTC
>CAYWXC010000107.1:0-2813 GCA_964462345.1 Microcaldota archaeon
GGAGGCACATATCTCTCCTCAAAATCACACGGCCTTGTTGAGAAGGCTCTTGAAAGCAAGGCCAAGACAACGCTCCCAAGAAAAGATGCTTTATACACTGGAATTTACTATTTCATAGGGGCTGCGGTCCCAGTGATACCTTTTGTCTTCGGAGCACGGGGATATGAAGGGATTGTTGCATCGCTAATCCTTGTCTGCCTCGCTCTTTCCACAGCCTCGATAATAGTGGCAGTCATAAGTGGAACAAGCATAAGGAGGAGGGTTCTGGAGATGGTGCTCATCTCAGTAAGCGCTGCAATAGTAACGATCTTTTTAGGTTCTATAATGAAGGCATATTTTGGAATAGCAATATAATCAGTTCTTTTCGGCACTAGCCTTCTTACTATTCCTTTTTGTTGCCTTTGCGCCCTTTGCCTTCTTTGTTTCTTTCTTTACTTTCCGCACCTTGCTTTTTTCTTCAGTTTTTGATGTACTCTTAGGAGTACCCCAATCCTTCTTAGTCTCGCAGTTCGGATCGAGATCCATCTGGAATGGCCTTCTTCCCCTTCTAAATACTTTTACTATCGGTGTCTTACATATCTCACAGACCTTGCCCGTAGGAACTATGGCCGCACCACCGGGCAATGGATAAGCATTATTACAGTTCGGCCAATTACTGCATCCAACAAAGAGCTTTCCGGCATTAGACCTCTTTATTATCAGATTGCCGCCGCACTTATTACAAGTGCCTATTATTTTTGATCTTTCATTTCCCTTTAAGCCTTCTCCGAGCTCTTTGCTTATCTCCTTCTCATTCTTGACAAATTCCTTGATTATATCTTCTATTATATTCTTTCCTTCTCCGATGACCCGCTCTTCATCTTCAGATCCGCGCATTATATTTTCCATGTCCTTCTCGAGTTTTCTCGTAAGTTCTTCGTTCAGTATGGCACCGCAGTACTTGCTTAACGCGTTGTAAACGCTCATTCCAAGCTCTGTAACTTCTATCCTGGAATTCTTTATGTACTCTCTCCTGAATAAAGTGTCTATTATCTCTGTTCTAGTTGCCTTAGTTCCAAGATCCTTCTTCTCCAAAAGGGCTATCAGGCTGGACTTATTGAATCTGCTGGGCGGCTCCGTCTTGAATTCTTTCATGTTAACCTTTTCGGGCTTATGTGCACTGCCATCTTCAAACTCCGGTAGTATGTTCTCCTTGGGTTTAAAGTAAGAATAAAAATCAATCCAGCCTCTCTCAAGGACCTTATTTCCCTTTGCTTCGTACATCTCTCCTTCGCATCCCAGGGTGACTAACGAGCTCTCTATGGATGCAAATTCTCCAAAGCAAGAAAGGAATCTCCTTACCACTAAATCATATATCTTCCCCTCCTCCTCAGTGAGCTTCTTCGGAAGTTCCCCTGTAGGATATATTGCGGGGTGTGCTTCATCTTCCTTTAAGCCCTCCACAGGTCTGAATCTTGAGTTTGCAGTCAGGTAATCTGCGAACTCCTTGTACTTCTCGTTCTTTGAAATCTCTCTTATTATTCTTGGAAGATTTAGAGAGTAGGGTAATTTTTGAGAAGATGTCCTTGGGTAGGATATATATGATTTTTCATAGAGTGATTGCGCGATCGCAAGCGTTTTAGAAGGGTCAATCCCAAAGACCTTACTTGCTTCTATCTGTATTGAAGTCAGGTCGAAAGGGGGAAATGGGCTCATCTTCTTGGTCTCTTTTTTTGTCTCTTTAACTATGAACTCTCCTTTCTCAACCTTCTTGAGATGATTCTCCGCATCTTCCTTATTGAATATTCCTCCAAGCACATTCTCAAAAACTACTCCATTAATTGTTGCAAATATCTTCCAATATGGCTTAGACACAAAGTTCTTTATCTCGTTTTCCCTGGATGCAAGTATGGCAAGCGTTGGACCCTGCACGCGGCCGATGCTCATTATCTTCTTTATTCCAGTAGCTGCTATTGCCTTCATCAATGCCCTGCTAAGATTTATGCCCCACATCCAATCCAGCATATGCCTGGCTTCTCCTGCATAAAAATTATTAAAATCAAATTCGTTAATCTTCCCATAAGCTTCGATAAGGTCTCTATTTGTTGTTGTGGAGAATCGCATTCTTCCGACACTTTTGTCGCTCAATTTTGAGTTGGGGTCGTTGTTTATTATCTGCTTTATTATATTCGTGCCTATGACTGTGCCTTCTATATCATAGTCGCATGCATTTATGAAGAAGTCACATTTCTTCCCAACTTCGTACACCACATCAAGATACTTCTTTGTAAAGTATGCTTTCTTGTTGACCTTGTAAGAAGCTACCCACTCAACGTCAAATACGGGTATGGTCCTTTTATCGGATTTCTGCCTTATCGTGAAAAGATGCCCAGCCGCAGGAACTATGTATATAGATGAGGATTCTTGGCTAATCTCATAATATCGTACTCCATTCATGTACAGGCTTGAAGGGTGAGAATCTCCCAAAGCCATTGCTATCCTTAACGCTACGCTTGGCTTCTCCGCTATTATCAGCCTGCTCATCAAATCAGCTTACTTATCTGCTTTTTTCTTCGTTTTCTTGGTTCCCCTTTCTTCTTCTCTTAGAAGGTAGGACATATAGAATCCCAAACAGATTGCTATAATTGCGAGAACATAAAAAGCGATTCCTGCACCCGCAATTGCAAAAGCCACTATTGCCAGTATACTAAGTATCACAACTCCTAGAGCGACTAAGACTGGTCTCATGTCTTCATTAGCGTTGATCAAGCAACCACTCTTATAATCTGCCATGCTCAAGGTTAAATTGCTTTCTATGCTCTCCATTTCCTTAC
>CAYWXC010000108.1:0-2782 GCA_964462345.1 Microcaldota archaeon
CACATATAAAGGAATCTAACCATATTGCTTCCAGCAAGCGCTGGGGCCATGAAGTATGCTCCCGTTATATTGACGCTAAGTTTCTTGTTAGGTATATTTGAATATGTGACTAAGAACAAGCCCTTGGCCACTGTGGCATTGCTTTTTACTTGCTGAGGTATAATACTGAACGAACTATTGTCTTGATTGTAAAGCTCTACATATTCAAAAGGTATGTATTTATTCCCATCCATCATGTATGAGCTTATATAATTAGTATTATTAATCTGGCGCACAGTAAGCATGGCTCCCAATGGCTGTGTTGTACCAATCCCTCCAAACTCAAATTCCTGCACTGTTGAATTCGATGCTTCTTTTATCAGGCCCAATCTGAGAAGTCCATAAAGGCCAGATTCATTTGTGGAGAGGTTTGATTCAGTATATATCCCCCCAAGCTCATTCATCCAAGTATATCTGGCATAAAGGTAATTTGGCTTGCCGTTTATGCTACTGAGCAGGAATTGCGGATCTGGTGTAGTATTGAGTAGCCATGCTGCGAAGGTATCTCCTTTGGTAGCATTTTGTGAGCCAACACTATCAGTTACGCTTGTCAAGTTAGCCACTCCCTCAACGACGCTGCCGTCTGGCCACAATGTAAGTACGACGCTGTTTGTCGGCGCAGAGCCCTTAAGCCATTGCAATGCGCTTATCATTGAAGGGTTTATGTTATCTGCCTGTGCAACCGTTGCACTGTAAATTCCGTCATAGTAAATTATTACAATTAAGAAGATTACTATCAAAAGATATGCAATGTTCTTGATGAGCTCTTTGTTCTTGAAAAGTGTTATTATCCAATAAAGGGTGTAAGCACTGAAGATCGCGAGTGGTATTGATATTAAGGAGTTAAATCGTATGGCATGCATTTGAAGGTAAGCTGTAAGTGCCATGTACGACACTAATGATAGAAAAGCCTCATCAAAGCCGAACTTTATCTTTGCATCCCCACTCAAAAATCCCTTTCCAGAATTCTCTATGCGCATGAAGAAGTAAGGTGCAAATGAGATAAGGAGAACAATCCAAACGAGCAGTATAATCTGGGGGTAATATGTTGACAGCATGATTAATGCAGACATTGGTGTAGTAAATACCGGGGCTCCAAAGCTTATATAAATGAATTGTGCTGTCGGTGGCTGAAGCTCTTGTATCGTGGCTGCGAACTTGCTTGTAATTATGAACCCGTTTCCTACGAATACTTGGTTTATGAATTGCGGTGTGAAAACATACAATATGAATCCTGATGCCACTGCCACAATAAGAATAAGTATGAATCGAGCCCAACTCGATACAGATTGCTTCTGTTTTGCACTGTTTTCATTTATGTAATAAAGCACAAACCATGCGATTACCATCAGCGCATACAATGCGAGGAAGTACTTTCCTGTGAATGTCTGGTCTTGTATCCATCCAAGCGCTCTGTATATATTTGCAAGTACATACCAGAGTATTGTTGATATTAGAAGATAAGAAGCATCAAATAATTTCTTTCTCTCTCCGAATATAAACGCGAAGCTTACTATAAGTGCGAATGCCATTACATAAATGGCTATTGCAAATGCCGCTCCGTTCCAGACGAGGCTTCCTATGCTAAGCGATATTGCAGAAAGAAGCATAAATGCTATTTTCTTATTCTTGCTCTCCTGCCTGAATATCTCAACCAAGAATATCAATGCCATTATCAAGAATATCGTGATGAATCCGTCTCCCCTATATATCAATGCGCTTGTTCTTGCAGCATCTCCCATGCTAAGTGCAACAAGCACCATTACAAGCAATCCAAAAAGCTTATCCTTGCTGAGATATCTTGAGAGGAAGTATGCACCAATTATATCAAATATAGCAAAGAGGACTGGCACAAGCCTCATTACTGTGTAATAGCTAATGCCAAAGAATCTGAGGAAAAAATAAGGCACCAATGTGACCCAATAAAGGCCAAAAGGCTCGCTTACTATAGTCGGTGCAGGCCATCCTGATATGGAAAGGACTTTCGGAATCATAAAATTATTATTGACAGCTGCACGTATCACTGAGAAGTGATAAAATCCGTCTGGCTCATAGAACCCAAAATCTTTGAGAAGAGTGGTTCTGAAGTATATAGCTATTATAAATATCAATATTGTGGCTGCTATGAAAAATCTCGTGCTCGGAGCGCTAAAGTCCACACTCCCAATTCCAAACTTCCTTTTATCCTCCAATCAGATCCCTTGAGTTTTAATTATTGTTTTAATTACTTGATGATTATACTTATAATAAGGCAATCAACAGATACTTTATTGGTAAGCAAACAATTTTAAACCCTAACTCAACAACCCTCCCAAAGATTAACAAGAATGTTTCCTTTCCACTCTTATCTATCCAATAATCTCTTTTTAACGACGTCAGTAACTTTATACAATGCAAACCAACTCATTCAATATTCAAAGAAGGGTAATGTACTCTATTTAAGAACATTGCACTCGTATATTCCTATATAAGAATTCGAGTTGATTGCGTTATGCCACATATGCTTGAAAATACTGCTATTTTTAGCAAAATCAGGCTTTCGTCGAACAACTTCGCCAAAGGAAGAAGTTCAATAGCACAATCAACGAATCTTTATCTGTTTTTTATAAAAAAACTTTTAAGAAAAAAAGAGTATTTAAATACTTTCTCATGGATGATTATCCAAAAGAATACATTTTAAGTGGTAATATGAAGAGTATAAAAGCGAAGAGAATTGCTGCTGCGGCAGCCAGTTTACTGATGG
>CAYWXC010000109.1:0-2744 GCA_964462345.1 Microcaldota archaeon
TAGCTAGAAGCTGGATTATCATCTACAACAAGTTCCAATATTGGAAGAACAAGGCTGAGAAGAGGTTTGCTGGTATAGATGTTATAATGCAGCAAAGGCTGGACATGCTGCCAGCACTGGCTCAGGCTATAAAGAAATATGACATACATGAATACAAGGCACTAAAGGACACAATTGAAGCTAGAAGCAGATGGACTAAGGACGCACCACTGAACGAAAGAGTCCAAGCCGCACAGGAGCTAGAAAATAACTTTTTGAAGATACAAGCAGTATTTGAGAGATATCCGAAGCTTCAGGCTGAAAGGCTGCATGAGAAGATAATGGGGCGCGGGAACATATCTCACATAGAACATAAGCTTGCTAAATACAGGCTTGGTTATAATGAGGTTGTCGAACAGTATAACAGGCGCGTATCAATATTTCCTAGAAACATTGTAGCTAAAGTTCATGGGTTCAAAAAACTAGAATACCTTTCGCTAGGAAATAGCCAAAATCAAGGCGAACAAAAAACGTATAAATCAAAAAAACTATTCAATGATTAGACGGCAGTCCATATGGTAGAAAAGGAAATTGGAGTATACTTTTGATAAATAAAAACGCAGTAACAAGTCTACTCTGTAGTATATGCAGAAAAACATAAAGGAAGAAAAGAAGATTAAGATTTATGATAATGTTGAGAAGAAGTGTATAGATATGGCACCAAAACAGGAAAATAAGAGACAAAAATATTTCATAAGTGGCAAAACTTTAAAAGAATACGATTACATAGTTAAAGCAATAGGGATAGCATCTTTCAGTTCATTTATGATAAGTCTAGGTACGTATTTTATTGTGTTATACGCAAAAAATGCTGCACAAGATGCTTTTGGCGCTCCAGTAATTGTTATAGGTCTATTATCGTATTTGCTGAGTCAACATGGCAGGGATTTATTGGCTTGGAGAAAATCAACACATTCGGGATATCAGTCATTAAACGTACATTTGAGTCTCGGATGGATTTTGATAGCTGTAATAAATTTATTCCTAATACTTCTTCCCAAAGCAAGTAATAATCAGATATATCTTCCAGCGATCTCAGATATTGCAACTGGGATAATAATAGCCGAGAGTATTCTAATTGTACTTATCTCTCCGATGATACCAAAATTAAAAAAGGGTGCTCTAAGCTTACTAAACTTGCTCCTAATTGGATTATTTCTCCCTATCCTTACGCTCGTGCTAATAGCTTTTAACACATATCCAAGTCTGATATGGGCATTCCTAAACTTTTCATTGTTATCGTTATTCATGCTTTTTGGTCTTTTTTCATTTTACAATAAGAAACTCTTAAAACAAGAAGCCTAGTGACGAAATGATAATAGAGATAAGACCAATTATAGAAAAACGGATGCTAAAGCGCAGAATCAGAACGCTAAGGAAAGAATTGAGGTTAAGGAAAACGCACAAAGTACCTCACTTAACACTTATCTATGACTTTACTTCGGAGATGTCACCTTCAAATATTGCAAAAATTGTCAGAGATACTGCGCTAAAATATCCCAACATGAGTTTTGATTATTCTGGTTGGAAACTTAAAAAAGGAGAAAGCGGATATGTATTCAGCTTCAAGATAGAACCAAACCAGCAACTCAGAGAATTTAGGTATGATCTCTACAACAATTTAAAAAATAATATTCAAGATAATTCAAGTTTCAATAAACTCTCTTCAGATGACTATTGGTTTCACTCTGCCATATCTTTCAAAATGGATGAAAACACTGCAAATAGAGTTAGGACTTTTATAGAAAACAAACATACATCATCTATTCTAAATGAACTTTTACCATTTATATTCGGTAAGAAAAGAAGAAATAATATCAGTCCAGTTTTCCTAAAAGGAGAGGTTACAAGAATCCCAATTATCCGAAGAAATAGAATAACATACGAATATGACATATTGTTAGATAAAATCCTCAGTCGTAATGAAGCGCTATCAAAATATTATACAAAAATGACATTCAAGAAATATAGAGAAACAAATAATATGGAAGTTGAACTACCTTCGAATAGAAAGAATAAAACCATTTGGCTTATATCCGATACCCACTTCGAGCATGGGAATGTTATAGATTTTTGTGGGCGGCCCTTTTATGATACAGAAGAAATGAACAGTATCTTAGTGTCTAATTGGAATAACACTGTATCTTCTTCAAACACAATCTATCATTTAGGTGACGTAGCTCTAAGTCGTGAAAGAACCTACCCAAAAAGGTCAGTGACACATATAACAGAGAAATGGGTCAAAAGGCTGAACGGCAATAAAATATTTATCAATGGAAATCACGACCCAGAAGATTTCGGTGAGAAATCAAAAATTATAGAATACAAAGGATTCAAGTTTCTATTAATCCATGACCCAAAAGGAGTTAAGGATTTTGACGGGTGGATAATACACGGACATACTCACAATAATAATCTAATCGATTACCCATTTATTAATTTTGAAAAGAAAACGATAAATGTTAGTGTAGAACTTATTCAATATGCGCCAATAGACCTTGATGAGATAATAGATATATTAAACTCTAATAAATCAAAAGAAAATATCTTATACTACAATAGAATGAATACCAAACCGAAGATAAAAGAGGATGTAGTAGAAGTTACAACACTTGCGGTGAAGGGGAATACCAGAAGCACATTAGTTAATGAGCAAGAAGCGCGACGTGGCCTGATTTTATTAAAATGCATATGTCAGAAATGTG
>CAYWXC010000110.1:0-2728 GCA_964462345.1 Microcaldota archaeon
GCTTCAAGAGTCTTCCTTGCGGTATTTTCCCAAGTAAAGCTCCTCGCATACTTAATTGCAGCTTCTCTTCTTTTATTGTTGTATCCTTCCTCTTTCAATTTGGTTATGATCTCAGTCATCTCTTCTTCATCTTCAGCTTCATAACAATACTTTTTAATCTCATTTGCTATTTTTCCCTTCTTATATATAACAACAGGAAGCCCCCTCGCCTGCGCTTCCAATATCGGAAGACCTTCTCCCTCATAAAAGCTAGGAAATACGAACGCATCGAAGCCGTCGTATATGCCCACTATCTTATCCTCAGGAGCGAAGCCCATGAAATTTATCCTCTTATCATTTCTTGCCAGGAATTCAAGCTTACGATAATCATACGCCTTCTTCCCCCAAACCTCAAAACGCACCTTCCCTTCAGTTTTGGCAAAAGCCTTGATTGCAAATTGGAGATTCTTGCGATATCTAAAAGATCCGATGTACCCTACAGTATACTCTTTATTCTTTCTCTTCTTAATCTGATTTCTATACCTTTCATCTATCCCATGCGGAGCAATAAAGATCTTTTTTTTATCAAAACCTAGGGAAACCGCATCATCTCTTGTTAAGGTGGTGTTTGTCATTAAGAAATCAGATCTTAATGCAAGTCTCAGGCTATACCTTATCTCAAGCGAGAGCTTCAATCTGTTTCCGATGCTGTTTTCCATGTCACTGTCAAGTTCTGGAGCCAGAATCGGTTGGAAATCATGGGCTGTCGTTACAAATATGGCATTGCCCCTGTTGTAAGGGAATATTGGTTTTATATCAACTTTGTGCAGAATATCAAAAGAAGAATAATCCTCAACCGCGCTTTTCAATACAAGCCAAAGCCATCCCAACCCCTCATTAAATATCTTAATATCTCCTGCAGAGACCCGTTCGTACTCTATCTTTTCTACATCAAAATCATTCGAGCCGCTAAGCTTCTTCAGGTGGTTGTAAAGCTCATACATATAGACGGGGGCCCCAAGCCCGGTGCTCCTGCTAAAGTTGTCTTCAAGACCTAGGAGAGCTATTCTCATCATCGCACCAATCGCATTAATAATGTACTTAATGCTCTTAATATATTGTGTTTTTATGGTGGAAAAGGTACCAGAGCTTGCAATAATATTAGCAGGCGGGGAAGGAACGAGGCTTCGACCTCTCACTGAAGATACTCCAAAGCCCCTAATTCCGGTTAATGGCAAACCCGTACTTGCTTATATACTAGAAGAGCTGGAAAGGGTGGGAATCATAGAAGTTCTTGTTTCTATAGGATATAAAGGGGAGAAGATTGTTGATTTTCTAAAGGAAGTAGGAAGCAAAAGAAAGATACGGATAACTTATGTACAAGAAGAAAAGGCTTTGGGAACTGGAGGCGCACTAAGGTTTGCGCTAAAGAAAATGACTAAAGATTACAAGGATGTGTTTGTCATAAATGGCGATGACTTATTCACTCTTGATCTAGCTTCAATGTATGAACTGCACCTGAAAGAAGAGGCATACGTGACCCTCGCAGTGAAAAGAGTTGATGATATCTCAGGATATGGTGTTTTGGAAATAAGTGAGAAAAGGATAACACGATTCATCGAGAAGCCAGATACGTCAACAATGCATGATAAGAGTGGCATAATTAACATAGGAAAGTATATTTTTAGCAGTCAAGCTCTCAATGCTCTTCCAAACTTGGATATCTTCCCTCTCGAGAAAGGATTTCTGGAAGGAGCTGTATCTACTGAAAAGATCATGGCTTTTACATCTGAAGGCATATGGATGCCAATCGATACTCCAGAAAGATACAAGAAAGCAATAGAGACTTGGAGATAAATTATCCTGTATCTTCTATTATACCTACTCCGCTCAGGGAATTGCCCGAGTAAAACAGCAGCCTTCCAAGCTCTTCCGATTCGTCGAATTTTTCTGCAGGAAGAGCTTCAGCCAACGTAAGCTCTACTTCCGCAGCGTCCAATGGCTCAAGTTCCTTACTATACATCTTCTTCCTTTCGCCATCAGTTGTATTTATTTCTTCAAGAAATTTTATCACAGCATCAACTTGATTACCTATGAATCGCACTCTCGATTCCAAACCTATCGGCTCCATTGCAAAGACCAATGCTCTCAGCTTTTTAGAAGCGCTGAATTTCTCGGAAGCAGGCAGTGCAACCATCCCTCTTGGGTCGAAGCCGAGCTTCTCGTCAAATTCAATCGCAGGATTTTCACCATCTTCGCATCTCTTCGTATTCTTACCTTTAACGTATATCTTCTTAATTGCAGCTTCTCTCCCTATCGGGAGTATTTTCATATTATCTGATACCTTTGCCATCCCACTTATAACTCTTCCAAAATATCTGCCGTCGCTCTCCCCCTGGAGAAGCATCCTAAAATTCCTACTTGCCTTCTTTTCTTGCTTAGTTCCCATCTGATACAAAATTTCCATCAACGGCTTTCCTTTGTACCATCTCATATTCTCTGATCTTTTAACAAGATTCTCAGAGCTGTAAGCGGATATCGGTATGGATTCGTAATCTTTTTTATCAATCCCTATCTTCTCAAGATATTCGCCTATGTCTCTTGTAACATCGTTAAAAATCTTCTCTGAGTAATCAACGCTATCCATCTTGTTTACTGCTATTACAATCTTCTTTATGCCAAATATCTTTGCAAGAAAGAGGTGTCTCTTTGTCTGATCCTTGATGCCTTCATCTTTTTTTACAGATAC
>CAYWXC010000111.1:0-2686 GCA_964462345.1 Microcaldota archaeon
GTAAGTATCGCCCATAGCCTGCCATTGGTATTATCAACACAACGCGATGAAGAAACATCTTCTTTTTAAGATAGCTTTTTGGATGAGTTGCAATAACTCTACCTTCTTTATCAACTTCATCTATAAGCTCTTCAGGCATTACGCCACCAAACAAGGCATAGTTGTATTAAGCGCCGGGACTGGGACTCTCAAAAATTCCCGATCTAATCATTCAAGAAGTTTGTTTGAACCCAGAAAGCCCGAAGGCCACCAGATCTCGAGTTTCGCCATGATTTTCTGGCGCATTACCTGGTTCTGCCATCCCGGCAAGGCTTTGTTATCCTTATGGTAGGCATTATTTATAAATGAGATAGGAAAGCATAAGGCAAGAATATGGTGTGTTAGAACTTTCCTCCTCAACACTATATCCATTATAAACCTTGCCCTAATATAAATATGAAGATAATAATTATAGTAGAAGCTCACTGATCGATATGAACGTTGAATTCAAGAAGGAGCCTTTGAGCAGGTTCTTGAGCGTCTCGCTCTTTATAGTAATAACATTGTTTAGCATAACATTCTCAGTGTACTTGCTTTACAGCGTGCATACATTCTACATGTACATAATAGCGATATCGTTCCTCGTACTATCGCTGATATCAGGATTCTTCAATATATCTACCTCTTACTCTTATTACAGGTCATATTTCTACCATGAGTATCTCGCTAAGATCAAGAGATCTCTCAGACCCATGAAAAAGATGCCAAATGTAGCAGTTGTCATGCCTGTTTACAATGAAGATGTATCAGTTGTTGAAAAGAATGCCCTTAGGCTCAAGGGCCTGAAATATCCATCAAACAAGATAAACTTTTATTTGCTTGATGATTCCACAAAGAAGGATATCAACAGCGAATTAAAGCTCTTTTGCAAGAAGCATAATATAACGTATATTAATAGAGAAGTAAGGACAGGATACAAGGCAGGAGCACTTAATAACATGCTCAAGAGCACCAAGGAAGAGTTCATAGCGATATTCGATTATGATGAATATATAACAAACACAAACTTTCTTCTCGACCTTCTGCCATATTTCTCAGATAAGGATATCTCATATATACAGACTGAGAAGAGCTATGCTAAAGGAACCTTCTTCTCAGATACTATCAATCTATTTGACGCATTCTTTTTCAGATTCATTCAACCTTCAAGAGCCTTGAACAATACAGCAATCTTTGCAGGTTCATGCGGAATAATAAGAAAATCAGCTCTAGAGTATGTTGGAGGATTTCCAGAGTATGTTATAGAGGATACCTTCTTCAGCTTCGAATCGGACATGTACGAGTTCAAAAGCCTGTACATACCTAAGATATATGCGCTTGGTAAGCCTATCACCACATTCAGCGAGCTTGCGAAACAGCAGTGGCGATACAATTATGGAGATACGCAATTTCTAAGCTACTTTTTAAAGAGAAACAAAACACAGGATAAGAGAAAGACACTTTCAACTATATCAAATATTGATTATATGAGCCATGGCTTTGGTCTGAATTACCTCTCAGCGATGGTCATACTCTTTACAATCATATCTGTTTTCATTGTATTCTCTGCTGTGCCATTTGCGCACATGACAATAAAGCAATTCCTTACATCTAAGTATCTTGGCATCGACCTTGAAATATTTGGAATAACTGCGTTCGTACTTTCTATAATAACTCCGGCGATACTCACAAAGATTTACTTCAAGTCATTGAGCAAGGGCATAATGGTATTCATGCTCAATTTCTCACTTGCATTCATAAGAACAAAGGCCGCCATAGCCGCCGTGCTGAATCTCACGCCAAAAAGGACGTGGAGCAGGGGTGGTGAGCTTGGAGGCATAAGGATATTCTCAGCGCTGAGGAACTCTATGGCAGAGGTGACATTCTCATCAATACTCTTTATACTTGGAGGTATGGCGATATCAACAGATAACTTCTCAGGAGGCCTATGGCTCCTTTGGTACGGCCTTCTCTATAGCTCAACATTTTATTTCTTTTACAGATACAGGTAATGTCTATGATATACATGAAGAAGCATACCACTGAAAATGGAGAGATTCTGGCGCTCTGCGATGAAGAGCTTCTTGGAAAGGTCTTCAGCGAAGGAAATAGGGAGCTTGACCTTAATTTGTACTCTGATTTTTACAAAGGAGATATTAAAGAAGAAAAAGAAGCTGAATCTGAGATATTCGAGATGGACATATCATCTGCGAATGTTGTTGGTGATCGCTCCGTATCCATCTTCATAAACAACAAGATAGCAAAGAATGAGGAAGTGATGAGAATAGGAGATATCCCATTCATACAGATTTATAAGATTAAATCCTAATCAGGAGCTCTCTCCCTTAAGTTTCATTATCGCTTCAGCTATGTTCCCATTGCTCTCTTCCAGAGCCTTCCTCGCAGATTCCTTATCACTTATTCCTGCTTGTTCCATAACCATGGAAACATCGTCATCGTTTATCTCGACTTCGCCCTTCTCCACTTCGCTGATCCTGCCGCTTATCTGAAAGGTTCTGGATCCTTGCGCCTCTATCATCGTGACCTGAGGCTCCTCTATTATTATATTCTTCTCTTTGCCCTCTATCACGACTCTTTCTGCATCTATGTCGCTGCTCTTTATTCCCATCCTATCCATCATGTTCTTGAGCTGCTTAGGATCAATATT
>CAYWXC010000112.1:0-2606 GCA_964462345.1 Microcaldota archaeon
GATATTAAAAATGAAGGAGATGGATATCTTCTTAAGCCTGGGGAAAGCATAAAGCTCTCATTTGATGGGAAGCTTTTGATTGGTGATGGAAGAGTAGTGACATATCTTCTAAACGGTTCGGATTATTCAGTAACTGTTGGAAGCACAGAAGGAACGAGCATTAGTGAGAATATTACCGCAAATTGAAAAGAATAAGCCCCCGGCGAGAATTGAACTCGCGATCTGCTGCTTACCATGCAGCCGCTCTATAGTGCTTACCTGATAAGATATCAGAATTTGTACCACTGAGCCACAGGGGCATCTTTTACTTATTTATAAATCAGTTAAATATAAATATCTGAGAGAAATTCTTTGGTAAACTTCAAAACCATTTGAAAACCGCCCCATATAGTATTGCTTTAAAACGTTTTTGAACCGATTAGATTCATGGGAAAGATCTTCGAAACAAAGGAAAGGATACTCAGACTGCTCAAGAGCAAGCCAAGAACAAGGGAGGAGATAGCAAAAGAGCTTGAGCTTTCTCCTTCTACAATTTCACAACATCTCGAAGAGCTGCAGGAAAAAGGCCTCGTGAAGAAACAGGATCATCAGCACTCAAAGCGATGGAAATATTATGAAATTAATCCGGTAGGATATGAAAAATATATTGGTGAAAGAATGAATTATTCAAAAGCACTGTACTTGGTTATTGTGATTGCAGTAATTGCATCTATTGCATATATTGCAATGAATGTGAGGGGCAACGCACCTATTACAAACCAGACACTCGTTGTAAGGAGCATTGGCACTGCTTGTCCACTTATAGCGTCTCCAGCCCCCATATTCTCCCCCTATCTGATACAAGGATTCTCAGAATTCAATGTCTCGGGATACTCTGATTATGTATTGGCTCAGGGAAGCAAGGGAGAGATCTCTTATAGAGTAAGCATAAGCAATTCAACATCGTTGCCTGGCGGAGGTAATTACATCAGGCTCTACAATAGGGCGCTTATGTATTCATCGCAAGATGTTAATGGCACAACAGTATACAGCTACAATACAACAGGAGTGACACTGACTTTGATCCCGAATAACTCAACAATACAGAGAGGAAGTGACTCGACATTTTCTGTGATAGTGAATGCAAGCCCAAATGCGCCAGAAAGAACGTACCTTATGGAGATAGGGCAATGTGAAGGAGACAACAATGGAATAATATTGATAACCATTGGAAACGGACCTTATTCGGGAAAGGTTAGCGTTGCTCCGCAGATATACGGATAAATTCGGCATTTTATTATTTGCTGTGGATTAAGGGATAATCCACTCTTTTCCTATTTTTTATTAAAAAGGAGAGCTTGCTGCAAAATTAGATGTGCAGGGGGTGAGATTTGAACTCACGTAGGCGCTATGCCACAGGATCTTAAGTCCCGCGCATTTTTCTGTGGCAAGTTATGCCAGACCAGGCTCTGCCACCCCTGCAAAAAGTAAGCCTGAGATATTATGGCAGCTAATCTTATTAGATTTTAGCTAATAAGCACTCATGCGAACATGGATGGCCCATTTGACTCTGTTGCCGACTTCTCATATCTATCATGTGACTCTTTTATTTTTGACATGAGCTCCTTTATCTTGGCTTCCACTTCTTTCGCTTCCTTGTCAAGCTCTTCGAGATCGATGTTTGTGTTAATCAGCTTATTCAATGCTTCTATTGCTACCTCTGCATATTTTGGATCTGTTATTTGAGGATTGACCTCGACAAGTATGCTTAGGGCAGGAATCTTGAGCTGCTCAGCCCCGGTCATTATCACAGCGCTCACCCCAGCTATGACTCCTTCGCCTATTGCCTTTATATCTTTTGATTCAGCCTTCTTGACCAGATCCTTGTCAGGAGAGGTCACATGCTGAGTTGATGTTGGATTCTTTGAAGGTATTCCCCCTACAGAAATTATCTTAGATATGCCATTCCTCCTTACAAACGAGAGAAGTTCCCTTGCAAGAGGATAAACTGCATTAGCAGGTATTATGAATTCTGACATTACTATAACGAGCTTTGGCTTCTGGCTCACATAAATCCTTGCCGGAAAGAGAGGCACTCCGTCATGTATCGCTGCAATAGGTGGAAAGAGGTCGCTCTCTATGTACCCGCAATAGTCCATCTCAAGCTTTTCTATCATGTAGCTTGCAGCCATAGGTCCAACGAGGCCTGCGCCAGGAAATCCTTCAATAAGTGTGTATCCCTTGAAGTTGCATTCCTTCAGCAATTTTATTTGTATCATGCAATCATTATAGTATAATTATGAAGGTTTAAAAAGAGTTTCGATGGCATAGATTCCGATAACAGAGTTATATTTTGCTGACGTAACTACGACGATATATATAAAAAGATATCTATTGTATCTATATTCGGTGTATGAAATGGCAGAAAGAGTAGGAAGAGAACGGGTTGAAAGAGAAGACGGATATCTATACTTCCTCGGACAAGATGGATATGTATGGAGAACGCCTATGAGAAACAACCCAAGAGGACGAAAGTCTAAGATTGGAAGTGAAAGAGTCCAGAGAGAAGAAGGATATCTTTACTTCATAGACAAAAATGGCTATGTTGCCAGATCTAAGATGAATAG
>CAYWXC010000113.1:0-2606 GCA_964462345.1 Microcaldota archaeon
GAATTCTCAGAAAGAATTAAATATCAGGTAACGAATCTATATACACTAATTAGGATATAGCAAGAACTACTGTTTTTAAGCTCTTAATGGCGAACAGAAATTTTGCAACCTAGTCCTACCGTGGTCAAATGAACAACAAGAAACAAGGTAAAGATATTCAAAACAGAGAGATTCTAACGAAACACCTCCTAAACATTTACAGGGGCAGAATTTCGAAAGCAGCAGGCAGTATAATACTGGCAGGCACACTTTTTATGACTCCAGCTTCGTCTACAATACACAATAATGACGTCAATATCGTAAAGACAGCAATAATGGGTCATTATCGCTCCGATCTATCTCGATCTTCATCGAAATCAAAGATCACACCTCCAATTCCTGCAGCAGAAATTAAGGAGGGAGCATCCAGAGTACCATCACTTAATCTATCCAATTCAACAGAAGTTATAGCCATGATGAATTCAACAAAGCTCTCCAACGCAGAGATTATTTCCCTATCGAAGACGATTAAACAAGGCGCTGTGAATTCGGGAAATGGTCAACCTTCATACTTATCCCAGCCTTCATACATTAATGAGATTGTGCAGACTGCACAGAGCTGCGGCAGCAGTTTGGGTGTTCCATGGACATTCATATTTTCCCTTTGGACAGAGGAAACTGGATATTTCACCTCAAACCTTGCAGTATCTAATCTGAATTTTGCAGGCATAAAAGGCCCTGATAATGGGTGGTCTGATTTTAATTCGATAAGCTCCTTCGGTAATTTCTTTACCTCTTTACTCGAAACGCCATCTTATATTGGTGCGACAAACACTGGAAACTTCGCTTTATGGGTAAGGGGTTTAATGAATGCTCATTTCGATGTTGGCGATACTATTTCATCATACACTGATAAGGTCAAGAGCGTTATGGATTTTATCTTCAGCAATCCAAACCTCAAGGACCTGCGTAGGAATATGATAATATTAGCAACAGCTATTGGTGCGATGATGCTTTTATCTGGCAATGTTCCTCTCTCCATCGGACCATACTTTCTTATCTTAAAGAATCAGTTACACTATTCAAAACTCTTATCTTTTATTAAAGGATCCTAAAAGCTACAATCCCGATATCGCCAACATTATCGATGGAAGTATACCCAATATGAAAGTTGCTGCCAGAAGGAGAAGTCCACCATAAATCACTTTCTTTTCAAGCGCCTTGTATGCTTCTGAATGCTTCGGTCCCCAAAACATCTTCTCTATCATCCAGAAGAGGAATCCACCCATAAGCACAAGGCTTACTATCGGGATAATACCCTCAATACCGAATCTGTTGAATGCCCCGAAGAATATTAACAGATCACCAACAAATCCTGATGTTAGTGGAAGTCCTACTACTGCAAATACCCCTATTATAAACAAATAAGATAGCGATGGAAAGAGTCTCATCACTCCTTTAATCTTGCTTATTTCCAATGTACCATACAGCTCATCCAGAGTACCTGCAACCAAGAAGAGCAAGGAAACCGCAAGCCCATGACTTAGCATTGCATATATCGCGCCAGATGTGCCAAGCACATTTCCTGCAGCGACTCCCAATGCAACTATTCCCATATCTGTTATACTGGTATAAGCTATCATTCTTTTGATATTGCCTTGCCTCATTGCCACGAACGCCGCATATATTGCGGAGAAGCCAAATAATGCGGCAAGGTATAACCCATAATGTGAAGCAAGCGGGAGCATTAAAAATATAAGAAGAAGTCCGTATCCTCCAAACTTTAGGAGCACGCCTGCAAGAATCATGCTTCCAGTGGTCGGCGCTTCTGTATGTGCATCGGGAAGCCAACTGTGAAATGGAAAGACTGGTATCTTAATCATAAATGCAATCAGAAGAAGCAGCATGGCAAGGCTTTCTGCACCTACGGGCATACTTCCCGCCTCGGCAGCTATCTGATTAATGTCAAAAGTGTGTGGAGTAACATTTGCGTATATTACCATTATCCCAACAAGGAGAAGAAGACTGGCAACTAGCGAGTATACTATAAATTTTATTGAAGCATATCGTCTATCATACCCCCCATAAACAAAGATGATGAAAAACATCATTATCTCTGCTATTTCAAAGAATACATAAAAAAGAAAGAGGTTTGCGGATAAAAAGAGCCCAATCGATGCTCCTTCGGCTACAAGAAATATGAAACCATATATTCTCTCTCCTTTTTCGATGAAGTAAGTGCCAACCACCGAAGCTGAGAGGAATACTATGGATGTCATGAGCACTAATATTAAAGTAAGATCCGTCACTTGAAGATGAAGCCCTATTCCTAATGATGGGATATACTCTGAATTGAAAGAGACAGAACCTATACCATAGGCGAATGCCTGGTATATTATTGCAATCACAAGAATAAACGTCAGAATTGATGATATTATAGACAAGGTTCCTAGATTCCTCCTATTAATCAAGAGAGATAGCCCTGCGAATACGAATGGTACCAGGATTACAAGCGGAAGTACTATACTCATTTATAAATCACTTCATTAGCTTAATAATCAGGATAATATTAAAGATTTTCTTAATCAAAGGTATAAATCAAATATCATGTGTTGTTTTGATGGATG
>CAYWXC010000114.1:0-2575 GCA_964462345.1 Microcaldota archaeon
TTGGCAGACTGCTCTCTGAGATGGTTTTTTCTATCTCGTCAGTGATCACTTTTGCCATGAGTGTTGTAACTGCAGTTATGCTCTCAGAATACCTTCGCTTTAGGTCTTGCAGATCTGCCGACTCCATGATGAGTAATCAATACTTGATCTTTTATCTTTTTCTGTTTGCAGGTTATCTAGATCCTGTGCGCATATTGGCCTCTTCCTAAAATTTGGGAACATTGAATCACGATGCGGTAATCAGAAGTTATTGCTGATGTTAATGAGATCTCTTATTGTCCCAAAATCAAGAATTTCGCCTTCTCCTATGCATAATGCCTTTAATTCATTTATATCTGCTATCGAATCGAGTATGCTTGGGAGCCTGCTTTTCGATGGTGAATTGGAATCCATGCCTTGTGAGAAGTAATTCATTGCAGGTAGCACTATTATCTCTTTGTTTCCCCTCGTCTTGCCAACCAAAAAGCAGCGGAGCTTCTCCTTTACCCCGAGATTACTATATAAGGATATGCAAGGATGCAGATGACCCATTATCAAAACCTTCTCACGCCTGAGGAGTGGTGGCTCTTCCCCATGAAAGAAAAGGATATCGTTAGCCAGCATTTGCTGTCTTTCCACAATCACACCGAGAGGCTTCTCCAATCGATCTATGAAATTATCATGGTTGCCCTTTATAAGGATTATTTTTTTAATGCACAATTCTCCTTTAAGATACTTTACCAGGTCGTTAAACTCATTGAACTCCTCAGTGTGAACTTTAGAAAACTCGTTTTTAATGTCTCCGTTTATTATGATGCACGATGCATGTGCATGCTCCTGAGCCTTGCCTAGCTGTTCCTTAATTTTCCTAAAGTTTGTCTTTGGAATCATTATGCCTTTGTCTGCAGCAACGCCCTCGTAACCCAGATGAAGATCAGAGCACACTAGTGCGGACATTGAACGTATAAACAATATAGGAAGGCCTTCTATAATCTCTATGTCCTCTGTGATATTCATCTTGTACCCTTCTTTATGCTGTTCATCACTCTTTTGTGAAGATCCCTCAGATGCTTCCTCCTGTCTTTCATCATAACAACATCGGCCTCTCCGAAAGAGACAAGTATGTGTGAGAATGGGGATGGCACCTCTGTATTTATTATCTTGTGCGTTATCTTTCCTGTGAAGAGAGATTTTGCTATCTCGTTTGCTCTGTACAGATCCATCGTGTCTTCAAGTATTTCCCTGTAAGTCTCTTTTATTATTGGAAAGTTTGGGCTTATCTCCTCAGATGCCTTTAGCAGAGACTGCGAACTTATCTGTTGCCTGCTTATGCTTATCTTTCTTCCTTTGTAATTTCTTAGGACCATGAAGCTTCTCGCGGCACAATGCCTGAATTTCCTCCGCATGAGTTCCGTCCTGCGCACATTGTCTCTGAGCAATGATCCCATGTCAGCGCTTCCGAGCTCATTGATCATCTCTTTGAGATCCATAGAACTTATCTCCTGCTCTGTTATAAGAACAAAGCCATTGTCGTTTATTATCATGCTGACATCTATTCCCAGATACTCACTGATCAGTATTGCAAACGTTCGTGATAGAGCATCGTTTATCCTTCTCCCATATAAGCTGTGGAAGACAGTAAGATGGCGCTTTCTCTCCCTGTCCCTGGTTTTTTCTATCAGAATGAATTTATCGTTTGGTATGTACTTTGCATAAATTAGCTGCTCGGCAAAGTATGAAAATATAGAGCTTTTTGCATTCTCGTCTATAGGCATCGCGTCAAGTATCTTGCTTGATTCCTTGCCTGGTTTGGTCTTTCCTGATGAGAGCAAGGATATGAATTTCTTATCTTTGTCTATGTCTCTTTCTATGGCTTTTGCCATCTCTCCCCTGAATTTGCCTATAGATATTGCAAGATCATAGGTCAATGGCAGTTGCTCTGAAAACCATGGAGGTATTGTAGGTGATTTGCTTTCTGCCTTGCTTACAAAGCAGATCATTCCACGCGCGTACTCGAATTTGTAAAGTTTGCCTCCAAGAACGAATATGTCATCAGGCTTTAGGCGTGAAAGGAATTCTTCTTCTATGCTGCCCAACCATTCTCTCCCTTTTGTTGTGTAAACGTCAACAGCAGACTCATCAGGAATGCTCCCTAGATTTAGATAGTATATGATCCTCGTAAATTTCCCTCTTCTTCCAAATGTCTTTTCCTTTTCGTCGTACCATATCTTACCATACACCCTTCTGCTTTCCAGACCCACATACATTCCAGACAGATATTCGAGAACTGAAGTAAAGTCTGCGTCGCTTAATTCATTATAAGGATATGCTTTACGTATTACAGCGATAGCATCCTGCACTGTCCACTTCTTATTTAGAGACATTCCGACGACATGCTGGCAGAGGATATCTAAGGCGTTCTTGGGTACAAAGAAGGAATCGAGCTTCCTTTTCTTAACGGAATCAAAGATTATCGAGCATTCGACCAGATCGTCTCTGTTCATTACTATAATCTCGCCTACGGCAATGTCGTTGAAACTATGGCCGCTTCTGCCGACTCTTTGTATGGCCCTGGTAACGCTCTTTGGCGAGCCAA
>CAYWXC010000115.1:0-2574 GCA_964462345.1 Microcaldota archaeon
TTGGCAGACTGCTCTCTGAGATGGTTTTTTCTATCTCGTCAGTGATCACTTTTGCAGTGAGTGTTGTAACTGCAGTTATGCTCTCAGAATATCTTCGCTTTATGTCTTGCAGATCTGCCGGCTCCATGATGAGTAATAAATACTTGATTTTTTATCTTTTTCTGTTTGGAGGTTATCTAGATCCTGTGCGCATATTAGCCTCTTTTTAAGATTTGGAACCTCAAATCACGATGCGGTAATCAGAAGGTATTGCTGACGTTAATGAGATCCCCTATTGTCCCAAAATCAAGAATCTCGCCTTCGCCTATGCATAATGCCTTTAATTCATTCATATCTGCTATCGAATCGAGTATGCTTGGGAGCCTGCTTTTCGATGGTGAATTGGAATCCATGCCTTGTGAGAAGTAATTCATTGCAGGTAGCACTATTATCTCTTTGTTTCCCCTCGTCTTGCCAACCAAAAAGCAGCGGAGCTTCTCCTTTACCCCGAGATTACTATATAAGGATATGCAAGGATGCAGATGACCCATTATCAAAACCTTCTCACGCCTGAGGAGTGGTGGCTCTTCCCCATGAAAGAAAAGGATATCGTTAGCCAGCATTTGCTGTCTTTCCACAATCACACCGAGAGGCTTCTCCAATCGATCTATGAAATTATCATGGTTGCCCTTTATAAGGATTATTTTTTTAATGCACAATTCTCCTTTAAGATACTTTACCAGGTCGTTAAACTCATTGAACTCCTCAGTGTGAACTTTAGAAAACTCGTTTTTAATGTCTCCGTTTATTATGATGCACGATGCATGTGCATGCTCCTGAGCCTTGCCTAGCTGTTCCTTAATTTTCCTAAAGTTTGTCTTTGGAATCATTATGCCTTTGTCTGCAGCAACGCCCTCGTAACCCAGATGAAGATCAGAGCACACTAGTGCGGACATTGAACGTATAAACAATATAGGAAGGCCTTCTATAATCTCTATGTCCTCTGTGATATTCATCTTGTACCCTTCTTTATGCTGTTCATCACTCTTTTGTGAAGATCCCTCAGATGCTTCCTCCTGTCTTTCATCATAACAACATCGGCCTCTCCGAAAGAGACAAGTATGTGTGAGAATGGGGATGGCACCTCTGTATTTATTATCTTGTGCGTTATCTTTCCTGTGAAGAGAGATTTTGCTATCTCGTTTGCTCTGTACAGATCCATCGTGTCTTCAAGTATTTCCCTGTAAGTCTCTTTTATTATTGGAAAGTTTGGGCTTATCTCCTCAGATGCCTTTAGCAGAGACTGCGAACTTATCTGTTGCCTGCTTATGCTTATCTTTCTTCCTTTGTAATTTCTTAGGACCATGAAGCTTCTCGCGGCACAATGCCTGAATTTCCTCCGCATGAGTTCCGTCCTGCGCACATTGTCTCTGAGCAATGATCCCATGTCAGCGCTTCCGAGCTCATTGATCATCTCTTTGAGATCCATAGAACTTATCTCCTGCTCTGTTATAAGAACAAAGCCATTGTCGTTTATTATCATGCTGACATCTATTCCCAGATACTCACTGATCAGTATTGCAAACGTTCGTGATAGAGCATCGTTTATCCTTCTCCCATATAAGCTGTGGAAGACAGTAAGATGGCGCTTTCTCTCCCTGTCCCTGGTTTTTTCTATCAGAATGAATTTATCGTTTGGTATGTACTTTGCATAAATTAGCTGCTCGGCAAAGTATGAAAATATAGAGCTTTTTGCATTCTCGTCTATAGGCATCGCGTCAAGTATCTTGCTTGATTCCTTGCCTGGTTTGGTCTTTCCTGATGAGAGCAAGGATATGAATTTCTTATCTTTGTCTATGTCTCTTTCTATGGCTTTTGCCATCTCTCCCCTGAATTTGCCTATAGATATTGCAAGATCATAGGTCAATGGCAGTTGCTCTGAAAACCATGGAGGTATTGTAGGTGATTTGCTTTCTGCCTTGCTTACAAAGCAGATCATTCCACGCGCGTACTCGAATTTGTAAAGTTTGCCTCCAAGAACGAATATGTCATCAGGCTTTAGGCGTGAAAGGAATTCTTCTTCTATGCTGCCCAACCATTCTCTCCCTTTTGTTGTGTAAACGTCAACAGCAGACTCATCAGGAATGCTCCCTAGATTTAGATAGTATATGATCCTCGTAAATTTCCCTCTTCTTCCAAATGTCTTTTCCTTTTCGTCGTACCATATCTTACCATACACCCTTCTGCTTTCCAGACCCACATACATTCCAGACAGATATTCGAGAACTGAAGTAAAGTCTGCGTCGCTTAATTCATGATAAGGATATGCTTTACGTATTACGGCGATAGCATCCTCTACTGTCCACTTCTTGTTTAGAGACATTCCAACGACATGCTGGCAGAGGATGTCTAAGGCGTTCTTTGGTACAAAGAAGGAATCGAGCTTCCTTTTCTTAACGGAATCGAAGATTATCGAGCATTCAACCAGATCATCTCTGTTCATTACTATAATCTCGCCTACAGCAACGTCGTTGAAACTGTGGCCGCTTCTGCCGACTCTTTGTATGGCCCTGGTAACGCTCTTTGGCGAGCCAA
>CAYWXC010000116.1:0-2556 GCA_964462345.1 Microcaldota archaeon
TCCACCAAGCCCAGGACTTTCCTGTCCATAAGCCATATGTTATTGCAAGAGTTATTATCCCAAAGATTATAACAAACGCAAGTACTGTGGTGTAGACTGCTGAGACCACCCCGGAGAGATTAGTCAAGATTTGGGTGCTGGTGCCTGAGATGCTTCCTGCCCCAGAAGCACCGCCAAGTATTATGCTAAATAGAGTAGGTAGCGCAACCACTAGAAAGAGTGATGCCAATACCCAAATAACATTAAGAATACATATTATCGTAATCGCCGTAGGCCTATTACCTTGCAAATAATCATCAAAGAGTATTTATTGTGGAATATATAAAAACATTGTGAGGGACTTGCCTGCAAAATTAATTTAATCACATTATTAAATCTCATATTGATAGACTCTAGTGTGGTATTATGGCCAAAAAATTCGCATGTAAAGATATTGGTATGTCTTGCGGCTTCGAAGCTAGGGCTGAAAATGAGCAGAAGCTGATGGAGAAGATAGCTGCACACGCTAAGAGCACGCACAACATGGCAAAGATAGATGCAAAGACCATGTCTGCAGTCAAGGCTGCGATCAAAGAAGCCTAATTAGTTTATGCCGGGAGAGATTTCCCGGTTTCTTTTTCCATTATGTTGAGTATAGCTTCTCAGTTGGAAAGCATATTGTGATCATTATTAAATGAAACGTGGGGGGCTCTTGAAGGTTGAGCTTTGTTATCTTTCTTGCAAGTTTTGAAAGTTCCAGTTTAGAGTAGTTGTAAAAAGAGGTATTTAGCTCGATTACGTTGAATGTCTTTCTTTGTAGATACCATTCCAGAGACTTCCTTTGTTCCAACCGTAAAGCCATCCTGAAGTTCCTACAAAGACCTTCGTGATAAAAAGGTGGAAAAAGAATTTATATTATCATAACACGGCATTAGAAGATGAAGAGCTAAGCTCTTCTTGTGTTTCTTTCCCAACGCTTCAAGTTCTTCCTGTGTCATTCTCTGCGATGGAGCAACAAAGTCAGTAACCTTCTTGTAGGAGCCTGAGCTGAATATTATAGGCACTGCGTCTTTTCTCACTTCTGAATGAATTACCTCTCCTATTATCATTGTCTTGCTGCCTATATTCTCATGCCTTACTACTCTGCATTCCAAATTCAATGCGGCTCCTTTCAGCATAGGCACATTTATCTCGTTTGCCTTGTAAAACTCTACGCCAAGTTCCTTTAGCATTGATATCTTGTTAATGTCCTTGCCACTCCTGCTTCCAGATATGCTTGATATGCTGTTATGCTCTTCTGCAGCTATATTCACTCCGAAGACCTTAGTCTCAAGAATATTCTCTGCTGTTGCAGAGCTCCAGCCAATGTTTATCATTACAAGCCATGGAGAATATGAGACAACATGGGTCCATTCCGCTGCCATTATGTTCTCACCGTGCTTGCCATTGCTCGTTATCAGACCAATGTTTGTTACAAATTTCTTAGCTTCGTCACTACCATATTTAAGATCCATTATCTCACCACCGATAATTGCAGATAATCAAGATTGATTATGCAGTAATATATTGCAGTGAAGGTTTTTATTTATATAGGGCATCCTATATTTATCACTAGATTGTTTATTCTCTTGAGTATTCTTTTCAGATCCCAGTGGTAGTAGTAAATGGCCTAAACATTGTTTTGCATCATTCCTAAAAAGTTTAGTGATGTTAGGAAATCGTGATGTTATGGCAAAAATAGCGATACTTGGAACGGGGAGAGTTGGTAACTCGATCTGGAAGGGCATAAAGAATGGATCTAATCAGGTAAAATTTGGATCCAGGAACCCTTCAGATGCGAAAGTTGAAAAGGGCGCGGATGTTATTAGCTTGGGAGAGGCGGCAAAATGGGCCGATGTCATAGTATTGGCAGTTCCACATAAGGCAACAAAGGATGTGATCAAGAACGTTGGGGAAGAAAACTTCAGAGGGAAAGTTGTCATAGACGTCACTAATGCCATAAATGAGAATAGGGAGCTTGCTCTTGGATACAATACCTCCGCTGCTGAGGAGATACAGAAAAAGATTCCAGAAGCCAAGGTTGTAAAGGCGTTCAATACAGTCTTTGCAGAGAATATGGATAAGGGGAGGATAAGCAATGAGGCGTTAACGCTCTTTGTTGCGGCGAATGATAAAAAAGCAAAAGAGACAGTTATGGGGCTTGGAAAGGAGATGGGATTCGAGCCAGTAGATGTTGGGCCATTGAAATCTGCGAGATACCTTGAGCCAATGGGAATGCTCTTAATAAATTTGGGTTTCGAAGCCAACCTTGGAACAAAGATCGGATTCAGGCTTCTCGGTAAGAAATAAGTTCTGTTTTTTATTTCTCTTTATTTAATGAGGCCATGTCTATAACAAACCGATAAAGGACGTCTCCTTTCACCACGCGTTCATATGCCTCATTCACCTTCTGTATAGGTATGACTTCTACCTCGCTTGCGATCTTGTTCTGTGCACAGTAATCCAGCATCTCCTGAGTTCCGGCTATGCCACCCAGACCAGAACCAGCGAGCACATGATGCCCTGTTACAAGAGAGA
>CAYWXC010000117.1:0-2525 GCA_964462345.1 Microcaldota archaeon
AGAGCTTATGTTCGTAAGCCTTGATCTAAGCTCATTCTGGAATTCTTGCAGGCCGTCCACTGTGCATACTGATGTATTGAGTTTGAGCCCAAATTGTGACTCAAGTTTATCGCCTACATTTCCAAAGTCTTGGCCCTGACCCTTCTCGCTTGCGTTTGCCTCTGATCCTCCTCCCTGGCTCTGGTTCTTATTGCTGTTGTCACCCATTGAGCCTTGATCCTGACTATTGTTCTGTGTCACTACTACTGAATTAACATTGCCAGATGCATTAACATCCAGGCTTGTGCTTACTCCTACAAGCGGCCTGTCCTGTATTGTTAGATTCTGTATTGTATTAGAAGAGACATTAACACATACTGGATTGTTTCTCAGCTGATCTCTCAGCTCTGTCTCCAATCTCAGTGTGTTGTTATCTATGGTTGTAAAGTTTGGCAATGTGTAAACATCTCCATATAGTGAGATATGCTTAATAGTCGCATTCCTGTTGCCATTGTTATTTACAATTACACTGAAGGTAATGGTATTACTTGACACTGAGAGCGCCCCACTATTTATTGTGAGGTTTGGCCTTACACTCTCGAGCTTGTCCTGTGCTTCTACTCCCAGGTTTGCCTTATATCCTACCTGAACGCTGGTTTGATTTGTTCCGTTTGGCAGTATGACTGCTCTCACTGATGGGACCATAACAAAGACTGTTGAGTTCGCGGTTAATATTATAACAACTGTTGGGGAGAGCGATAGCAGCAAACCTGTTGATCTATTTGTAACATTGCTTCCTTCTATATTCGCAGATATCTGGCTGCCTGGAACTGTTACATTATATGTTGTTCCATTTATTGTAATCTTTGCAGATGTTATGTTAAATCTTAAAATATTGACTTGTGTGTTGTTTGGTATGTTTACAGTACCTATAGTTTGTCTTAAATTCACCAGAGAAAGAAGGTTTATGCTTCCGCTTCCGTTTGATTGTATCCATCCTGCTCCAGCGCCTCCTTCAACATGTGCCTCTACTGACGAATATGCTATCACTAAAGATTGTGTGCCATTTGGAACCTGTGGTGGGTCTGTCAGCTGAACTGCCAATAAATTCGTCCCTCCTGTTGGAGAAACTGCTGGCGAACCTCTTCCAAAAGCGAAAAGCAACGCTATTATTATAACTAATATAGCCGCACCGACTATCAATATACTATTTTTCATACGCTCATCTTCTGAATATACTAATTAACATATTTTGCTAATCTTAAAATACTTTCGCTTTGCTTTTTAGGTATGTGGGAAGGCAATCTGACTGTGGGAAAAAGTATCTTAATGTGATCAAAGCAATCCATCTATAATGCACGATGGTTTCGAACAGAATGATGGGGGAGATGTTGCCTGTTGAGAATGTCCTTGGCTGCCTAACGTCCTACTCCTTCCAGAGATAAAGACGCCCCCGCCTCCGAGGCCATCGCTGCCCGAGGCTGGTGTCGGAGCTGGCTGAGTGCTTTTGCCCCTGCAGACAATAATCCTGGCAGCACATAAGAGCCTCCAGCAAGCCCAATTGTAATCGCTTCTGAAAGAAATAGGAAGACTACACCCCTCCTCCAGAATCCTATTGATTTGAGTATATTTATCTCATGCGTCCTTTCTGTTACCTGGACCATCATTATACTCAATATACTTATGCCTGCAACAAGAAGGAACATTCCTCCGATAGCTTCCAGAAGAATTCGAAGGAATCCAGTTATGACTTTCTATAGAACTCTCCCATAAATTGTAAATGTAAACATAAATTGTAAATGTAAATAATGAATTAAGGACTCGTACTTATGGGAAGGACGTCAGGATAGAACGCAGCTTTCAGAGACCCGTCGTCTTTTTCTTGTATTCATACAAATCACTTAACTTCATTGTATACTTTACTTCTATGTCTGATCTTCATTACTAATATAATCAATTTTTTGCGTTCTATGCTTAGTATAAGTCGATAATCTCCAATCCTTAAGCTATATACCGATACTCCCATCAAATGTTTAACAAATAAAAATGGATCATTGGCTATAAACTCCAATCTGTTTGCAATTCGTTTTTGCATAGGCTTTTGTAACTTACTAAAGTCTTTAGTAGCCTCATCAGACCAAACTATCTCATAAGGCATCTATATCCCAAATTTCTTTTTTATATATTTCATTGAGTATACCCTGCCCTCCTCTACATCCTTAAGACCACGTCTGATACCATCTATTTCCTCTTCTGATAGAGGCTCGTCGTCTATATCCTTTTCAGCTATTCTGGTTATTATAGAGTCCATTGGCTCTCTGGGATAGGTCTTTAGTTCCTCTAGAAGTTTCCTAGTTCTTTTACTTATTTGGATTGTAGTCATCTTTTCCATAAAGATTATATGATCCTATAGATACTTATAGCTTTCTATAGAATAGTACTATTACTTGTAATTACAAATAATAAATCAAAGATTAGTATCTCCGATGAGTACGCCAGGGTAGGGATTTGAACCCTAAAGTCCCGAAGGAACCGGTTGGCCTGTT
>CAYWXC010000118.1:0-2524 GCA_964462345.1 Microcaldota archaeon
GCTTTAAATATGTTTGAAGGTGGTACTCCGTAGTCAATATAAAATTGATGGTTGAGCGATCCGATAGCAAGACATGCCGCAGCATTGCGTACAATTGGACTAATTGCTTTATGTTTTAAAACAAGCTTTGGACTGGTTTTTTCATTCTGGTCTGGTTTGGTTTCTCCGCGCAATATATACGGAATGTGAGATAATCTCGAAGTAGTAAATCCCAACCAGTTTGAAATGCTGTACCACCCATGGAACAATACTGCATCAAAGGAATGTTTTCGAATTTCACTAATTAAACTTGGATTGATAGCTCCAATAATCGTACTTGGTGACTTTTTGGGGCTTATATTACGTAAAAATTTATAGTCATAACCTTCCAGTAAAGGTATATCGTATTTGACACTTCGACCAAACCCAGGGTCGAAAGATTCATCAACTCCGTGCCGTGTTAGAAATAAAACAAAGGGCTTAATGGAACTATGGGCTTCTAAATATCGGTAAAGGGGTGCTTGATACTGTATGGGGTGAGTAACAACAATCCCAAGTTTAGATATTTTCATATATTCCCTTGGATTCATTACGAAAAGTCATTTAACACAATTTGCCCACAAGCTTGTTAATCGCTTAAATATTTTATACGATTACTAACTACAATATCTTAGCTTTGATCGATTTAAAGTATTTAAAGCAACTTATTTATTGCGATTGCGTCTACTTCACGAATTCTAATTAATAGGGTACAATGGAATCAAAATATATATACAACGAATAGTTAGGATTAAAGTTTAGATTCTGTTATTTTTAAAATGTCAATCAAATATTTGGGAGAATACCCAAATATAACCTTGCGTAACAGTGAAAGTAGGTAAAAAATAACATTACTGATCTCTAGATATTTAAACAGTTAAGTTAAAAAATTCAAATGAAAATAGTAAGCTAGTTTTCAAAGGATGCAAAGATAAAGGAAATCTACAGCAAGCTCGTTAGCCTCAGAATTTGTTTAAATTAAACAATTTTGTTGTTTCACGCATCGCAATAAATTTTAAGAGGACAAGTATTAAGTAGTTAGTGTCGTATTTTATGTTTTATTATTTTGTTAATTGGAAACTTTAATACAAAGTGCGAATAAATTTGAGGCATATTAATATATGAAGGAAAATTCTGATACTTTCAGTACCCTTAAAATTACGACAGCAACAAATATTTTCATAACATTCTTGGGCATAGCTACTGGCATATTGACCCCACGATTGCTTGGGCCAATTGGCGAGGGGCAGCTAGCCGCTATTCAAACGTGGTCGTTAATATTAGCAAGCTTTGCGCAATTGGGTCTTCCTGAGGCTCTCGTATATTTGTTGTCAAGAGATAGTGAAAACGGTCTCCAATATGTATTAACTGCAGAATTGCTGGCATTTTCGTCGTCAATCGTCATGTTTATCATAGGATGGTTCGTGCTGCCAATATTCCTTCATTCTCAAAGTAATTCGATAATTGATGCTGCAAGAGTATTTTTAGTCGTTACGTTCATCTATGCATTATTTGGACTTCCGCATGGCGCACTGCGTGGAATCCAGTCGTTTAAATTGTGGAATATACTTCGCATTGTGCCATCGACTTTATGGCTTTTGGTTGTAGCCGGATTCATGGCGTTCAATTTAAAGCAACCGATAGATCTATCAAGAACTTTTTTGATCATTAATGCAATAAGCGGAATCCTACTAATATCAATTGTTTATAAAAGAATAAACGGCAGAGCAAGAGTGGAACTAAAATATATTGGCAAATTGATTAAATTTGGCATACCTTCGGTAATGACTTCAATTCCTCAAACGCTAAATTTGAGACTTGATCAATTTTTCATAATTGCGTTATTGCCGGCAAAATACCTTGGATATTATGTTGTAGCCGTGGCATGGAGCGGTGGAATTTCACCAATAATATCGGGGGTTGGGTCTATAATGTTCCCTAAAATTTCAGCAGATAAAGACAAGCATGATATTCGCTTTTTGAAAACGGGATTACAAGGAGGTTTGTTAGTAGGGTCGATTGTAGGTGCGATTTTGACCCTAATTGCTCCAATAGCTATACCAATAGTATTTGGAAATGATTTTAGAAATTCTATTGCTCCGGCATTATTTTTAGTTCCGTCTGGCGTAATATTGGCATGGGCAGGTATTGCAGAAGAAAGCTTAAGAGGTTTAGGGAGACCGACGGTTGTTTTGGTTGCAGAGTCCATTGGAGCAATTACTACCGTAATATCACTTATAATTTTACTTCATCTATTTGGAATTGTCGGTGCTGCTATATCGAGCTTGATCGGCTATACGATAGTGGCGACGGTATGCGTTATCGCTATTTCCAAATCTACACATACTCCGATAGTTGCTTTTGTATTGCCAGACAGTTACACTTTAAAATGGATCTCACGCAATACTATGAAGCTAACAAAGAAATTACTTAAGGGACTCCAGGCATAACTGTGGGTAAATTTTAGGGATCTGGAGGTCGTTTACATTCATGTGGTAATACATGT
>CAYWXC010000119.1:0-2524 GCA_964462345.1 Microcaldota archaeon
ATTTGCGAGCGCACCGTTACTAAATCCTTACTTTTCAAGCTTGCTTCTCCTGACTTTTTTGTTTTTAAAAGAGCTTAGCGTTAGCTTTGCCTCATTTAAAACAGAGATCATCAAATTATTTATATATCAGGATGGAATAAGTTAGATTATGGCTCTTTCTTATAATCGTGTGGCGAGAGAGACAACCATCGCCTTAAAAGAGAAAAGAATAGATGATGCATTAAGAATTGCTATATCTGAGATTCGAAGAGATACTTACAGTGTTCCTTCAGATATTCTCGGAATGCAACTCTATAGAGAATTGGCTGAAAAAACATGGAATTCTGTCTTGGAAGGAGTTGCCAATAGAGAATATGAAACTGCGGCTGAGATATTTAAAAAATATTTATTTGTTAGGAATGCAGAAACACGGACAGAAAAGACGCAGGCATATTCAGAATTGCTTTTCTTAGTAGATACTGAGTGTATTTCCCTTGTACGAAACGGAGAAATAGAAAAAGCATCAGAATTGAGAAAGGCCTTCAGAACCGCAGATATAAGAAGTGAAATAGATGTCGGATTAGTTAGGGTTCTAGATGAATCAAACATTGGAGATAGAATAAGACTCCAACCAGGCACAATTTTGATCAATAGGGGATCGAGAGTTGTGATCCCAGAGTATGAAGAACTTGAAGTTGTTGATCTTCACAAACACGCATCGGAGTTGGCAAGAGATACAAATAAAGGAGACGAGGCTAGAATTGAACTTTTTGTTTCGTTCATTAATTCTTGGTTTGTGTATGGGAAGATTAAGAGCGAATCGGGAAGCCTAACCGAAAATATAGAAAGAAAACGAGGAGTATGCATAGAGATGGCTGCGGCTCTCTTCGTGCTGCTAGATATTGAGGGCTTTAATAATAAATCATATATAGTAGGCATGCAGGGATTTTTTGAAGAGAGAAAGGATGGGAATATTGTACAAAAAATAGGTGGAGGACACACGTGGTTGGAGGTAGTTGTAGATGGGAAGACATTTATCGCAGATCCCACTGCAAACATTTTCCAAGAATCTGCTGGAGATTTTACATTGGTGACTAATCGTGAGTTTATTATAACATACGATAGCAGGCAAAGGAATAAACGTCATCAGTAGAAGTCCGCCATTAATATTATAAACATTAACCGACTTTATACTCTTACCTTTTGACGATAAGGAAAGGTTTGAAATATGGTTGACGTTACTATAAGGATTGCTGGAGCAAATGGAGATGGAGTTGAGTCAAGCGGAAACATGCTTCTTAAGACCGTTGCAAGAAACGGGCTTCATGCTTATGGGTATAGAGGATATCAATCAATAATAAGAGGAGGACACGTTTGGTACCAAGTCAGAGTTGGGGAAGCAAAGCTTTACAGTCCTGGAAATGGAATAGATGTCTTCGTGGCGCTTAACCAGGATGGAATAGAAAATCAGAAGGAGCATTTCAACAGGAATGCGATAATTATTTACGATCCTTCCAAGGTCAATGTTGACTCGATAAAGGACCAAGAATACAAGCTTATAGGAATACCTCTGCTTGATACTGCTGTGAAGATAAGCGGAGATCCGATAATGAGGAATGTTGTTGCCATAGGTGCGATACTGAAGATAATAGGAGTCAACATCGAAGCGTTTGATGAAGTCGCCAAAAGCATGTTTCTTAGAAAAGGAGAGGTCGTTGTCAGCAATAATGTCAATGCAGCTAGGACAGGATATAATTATGAAGGAGTAGAGACATTCCATCCGATCAAGGGAGATGGAAAGACAAGATTTACTCTCGATGGAAATACCGCACTCTCGATGGGTTCTTATGCAGCAGGATGCAAACTATATGCAGGCTATCCGATGACTCCTGCAAGCACAATACTGCAATGGTTTGCTGCACACGAAGATAAAGGAGTGTTGGCAAAGCAGACGGAAGACGAGCTTGCGGCAATCAATACTGCAATAGGAGGATCTTTCGCAGGAGTAAGATCCGCATGCG
The DNA here is from genome assembly GCA_964462345.1 of Microcaldota archaeon. GTDB lineage: Archaea > Micrarchaeota > Micrarchaeia > Micrarchaeales > CABMGC01 > JAMCSO01. Next base: position 2,001 of record CAYWXC010000119.1, read on the forward strand.
GAACCAGTGGAGGGGGATTCTCACTTATGGTTGAGGCTCTCGGATTCACGGCGATGCTGGAAGTGCCATTGGTAGTTTTCGAAGCACAGAGAACGGGGCCGAGCACAGGATTGCCAACAAAGACGGAACAGGCAGACCTCCTTTTCATAATGCATGCGTCACAAGGCGAGTTCCCAAGAATAGTCGTTTCTCCGAGGAACATTGAGGAATCTTTTTACATTGCAGCTGAGGCATTCAACCTTGCTGATAAATACCAATGTCCAGTCATAGTGATGTCAGATCTATTTTTATCAGAGCACATAGAGAGCGTAGATGGATTTGATATCGATTCCATAAAGATAGATAGGGGAAAGGTGGTTGAAAAGAACGACGGGGAAAGGTTCAAGAGATACTTATATTCAGAGGATGGAGTCTCTCCAAGAGCATTCCCTGGAACGCCTGGGCTTGAACATATCGCGGCAAGTGATGAGCATGATGAGTATGGGGATCTTGTAAGTGATGCATTCTCAGGAATAGGAAAATAT
>CAYWXC010000120.1:0-2521 GCA_964462345.1 Microcaldota archaeon
ATAGATTCCTTCGTAGAACGCGTAACAAGTGTCGATAGGACCCCGTTACATACAAAATTCATAAATGAAAGGCTTAGTGTCAAGCAGCGCGATGAGGTAAGGATACTGAAATACCTTCTGAAAAATCATAGGATATATGGCGCAGAGGTCAAGACAGAAGGCTTTCCAGGATACTTATGCGAATTGTTAATATATCAATTCGGCTCTTTAACAAATCTGCTTAAACATTTCTCAACCATTAAGCTTCCCGCAATCCTTGATCCGAGTACAAAATCCTTGAATATGAAAGACGAGATAGCAAAAATGTTCAATTCCGATTTTGTTGTCATAGATCCTGTAGATCCAGGAAGAAATGTTGCAGCCGGAGTCTCCAAAGAATCCTTGGCGAGATTTGTCCTGACTGCAAGAAAGATCCTTGATAATCCAAGCATAGACTCATTTTACGGATACAAATTCTCTTCAGAGACCTCTCACCAGATGTTCACAGATTTCCTAAGTAAGAATGGGTTTGACTCGTATCTGATCCTATGCAACATTCCAAAAAAGAGCGAAGACATAATATGGCCCCAATTAAGAAAGTTGCGGGTGCTCATTTGCAATGAGATCAAGGCGAATGGCTTTTCTTATATTCTTGGAACGCAATGGATCTCAGGCAACAAGGGCGCAATACTGATCATAGCTCCAAAACAGAAAGTAACATCCAGGATTCTGAAAGGGCCTCCAGTATTTATTGGAAAGGCTTCGTCTGACTTTATCTCAAAGCACAAAAAGGCCGAAGCAGTAATGCTGTCAGATGATACAATATATGTGATAGAACGATCCCGTTTTATTGAGATCCCAGATCTTCTAAAGCTCGCAGAGAAAGGAACTCTTGTCAAAAGAAGGCCAGACGTTACGACAAAAGGCTGCAAGATTCTTGTTAACAAGGTGCCGAAGAGCATGTCTGATGATGCTTATTTTGAATTGCTTAAATGCATAAAAGTTTGATCGGGCATTTCGATATCTTCCTTTTCTAAAAGGATTTAATAATATTGAGACCCTATCAAAAATGGTCTCAGACACTGCGGCCTTGGTGCACTGGTGAATCAGAAAAAAAGATTTCTTTATCTAGAGGACGGCACAATTCTCGAAGGCTTTGGATTTGGTGCTTCGGATTATAAAACAGGGGAACTTGTTTTCAATACTGCAATGAATGGATATCCAGAAAGTCTAACAGATCCTTCTTACAAGGGACAGATTCTTCTCATAACTCATCCTCTCGTTGGAAACTATGGTGTTCCAACACTGAATAAAAGGGATGGAGTCATAACAAATTTCGAGTCTGAGTCGATAATGGCAGAGGGCTTAGTGGTAAGTGAGCTCACTTATGGTACAAAATGGAATTCCTCAAAAAGCCTTGACGAATGGCTCAAGGAAAATGGCATTCCCGGAATCTCCGGGATCGATACGAGAGCATTGACAAAGAAAGTGAGAGAAGAAGGTGTAATGGCTTGCATACTCAGCGATGAGAGGATAGAGAATCCTGAGGCGAGATTCAGAAACTCTAAAAATTATGATTTTTCTAATCTTGTCAAAGCAGTATCTCCCAAAGAACCAATAAGCCACGGTTCCGGTTCAGAGCTGATAGTGGTTGTTGATTTCGGAGTAAAGCATGGCATCTTGGAGAACCTGATCGATCTAGGATACAAGATAATTCGCGTGCCTTACAATTATTCTACAGAAGAGATAATCTCATTTAGGCCAAACGGCATACTTTACAGCAATGGCCCTGGAAATCCAAATCTCTTGCTTAAGGAAGCAGATACTTTCAAACACATTCTCGAATATAATATTCCCACATTGGCCGTCTGCCTGGGCCATCAGATCGCATCAATTGCTTTAGGCGGTGAAGTTCGAAAAATGAGATTTGGTCATAGAGCAATCAACAAAGCCGTAGTTGATCAGACAACAGGAAGGTCTTACATAACAACCCATAATCACGGATACGAAGTAGATGCCCATAAGATACCAACAGATTCAGAGATATGGTTCAGTAGCCCTGATGATAATGTTATTGAAGGCCTTCGCTTCAATAGGCTTAATCTTCTTACGACTCAATTCCATCCAGAAGCAAGACCTGGAACCAATGATACAAAATTCATATTTAAACTATTCAGTGGGATGGTGCATGGCTCGTTATAAAAAAATTCTTGTCGTGGGATCTGGTCCAATAAAAATAGGGGAAGCCGCAGAATTTGATTACAGTGGAAGCCAGGCGCTACGAGCCCTTAAAGAAGAAGGGATTAGCACAATCCTGATCAACTCAAATGTGGCGACTGTTCAAACAACACATTCCTCCGCAGACAAAGTTTATCTCATGCCAGTGATTTCTGAATTCATCAAGGTGGTAATTGAAAGGGAGCGCCCCGATGCAATAATGATAAGTTTCGGAGGACAGAGTGCCCTTAATGCTGGAATAGATCTATCAAAAGATGGCACATTGGATAAGTATAATGTTGATCTGCTTGGCACAAAGATAAGT
>CAYWXC010000121.1:0-2472 GCA_964462345.1 Microcaldota archaeon
TCCTCTCTCTTATCAAATTTCTCAATTCCATTCTCAAGGTCCATGCTTATTATCCTGCCCTCAAATTCAAAATAGACAAGGAAGCGTCTATCATTTCCCCTTATTATAGCCATGGCTTTCGTAGAGGCATTTCCAAGGGCAACAAGAAGCGTGCATAATAGCACTATCTTATCAAAGACATCTCCTGCACCATAATTCAGTGTTTGGCTTGGGTTGAGCCAGAACTGGACTGGCATTGTTACATTGATAATTTTGTTTTTAACATACTCATACGCGAAGGTTGCAGACTCGTAGAAATTATCCTCATAAGAATAACTTTGGTACTTGGCTTTTATGCTATTGGCAAATCCGACTATGCTTTCATGGTCTGGTGTGACAAGAGTTGGAAGCTCGGCAACATAGAGACTTTCTTTTTCTTCGATGTATGACCTATATCTAAGTATTATTCCGAGATATATGTTGTTGTAGCGCTTCAGCGTCTCTACGTCTTCCATCTATATCTAATAATGTTTTAGCAAATCTGCATAAAAGACTATGCCTGCACTTAAAAATGCGAGTTAGACAATAGTCTGCATCTCTGTAAGATATATAAAGATTAGCCTGACAAATCAATCTTGTGCTTTATATGGCAGGAATAATAGGTTATGGTTCATATGTCCCCAACCACAGAATCACTGTGGAGGAGATAGCAAGGGTCTGGGGGGAAGATCCTGAAAGTATAAAGAATGGTCTCAACATAAAGGAGAAGAGCGTACCTGCAAGGGATGAAGATGCTGCAACCATAGCAGTAGAGGCTGCAAGAAGAGCAGTACATCATTCGGGAATTGATGCGAGAGAGATAGGTGCAATATATGTGGGCTCTGAATCTCACCCTTATGCTGTTAAGCCAACAGCAACGATAGTCTCAGAGGCGATCTCTGCAGGACACAATCTCACGGCTTCAGATTTGGAGTTTGCATGCAAAGCAGGAACTGCGGGAATGCAGATGCTAATGGGAATGACTGATAGTAACATGATTAAGTATGGAATGACAATAGGTGCAGATACCTCTCAAGGAAGGCCTGGAGATGCGCTCGAATACACTGCGAGTGCAGGAGGTGCAGCATTCATAATAGGAAAGGAGAAGAAGGAGCAGATAGCAGAGCTAATCACTACGGTGAGCTACACCTCAGACACTCCCGATTTCTGGAGAAGGGAGGGAGCAGGATTTCCATCGCACGGCGGAAGGTTTACTGGAGAGCCTGGCTATTTCAGACATATAACAAAAGCGACAGAGCTTCTTTTTGAGAAGACAGGGATGAAAGCGAATGATTTTGATTACGCAGTATTTCATCAGCCAAACGGCAAATTCCCCATATTGGTTGCAAAAAAACTTGGATTTGATATGAAACAGATAGAGCACGGACTTATAACGCCTGTGATAGGAAATACTTATTCTGGAGCATCGCTTATAGGATTAGCAGCAACTTTGGATCATTCAAAGCCTGGCGACAAGATTCTCGTAACAAGCTTTGGTTCAGGGGCAGGAAGCGATTCTTTTGCTATAGAGGTCAAAGAGGAAATAGTGGAAAAAAGGAAAAGGAGTGAGAAGGTTCACGATATGATAGGCAAGAATAAGATCTATATCGATTATTCAAATTACCTTAAAAGCAGAGGATCTATCAAGAAAAAATAAGTGTTTACGATGAGAGATGTAGCTATAATAGGAGTTGGACTTACAAAGTTTGGAGAAAGATGGGAATCAGGATTAAGAGAGTTGATGGCAGAGGCTGGCCTCGCGGCTCTCGAAGATGCAAATGTTGAGAGCAAGGATGTTGAGATAGTTTATGGAGGAACCATGGCCTCAGGCAGATTCATAGGCCAGGAACATGTCGCAGCTTTACTTGCAGATCAACTCGGTTTCAGGAATATACCTGCAGTAAGGATAGAGAACGCATGTGCAAGCGGAGGCAGTGCATTGAGACAGGGTTATATGGCCGTCGCAAGCGGGATGTACAACATAGTGGCGGTAGGTGGAGTCGAAAAGATGACAGATGCCACCTCTACTGAGGCTACGACCGCGCTTGGCGGTGCAGGAGACCAGGAATGGGAACTCGCCCAAGGAATAACCTTCCCAGGATTGTATGCCCTTATTGCAAGAAGGCATATGCATGATTATGGTACAACAGTCGAGCAGATGGCAAGTGTTGCAGTGAAGAATCACTATAACGCATGCAAGAATGAGTATGCACAGTTCCATAAGAAGTTCACAATCAGCGACATCTTGAATTCAAAGATGGTTGCGGATCCGCTCAAAATACTTGATTGTTCCCCAATATCAGACGGCGCGTCAGCAGTTATCCTGGCGCCAGTAGAAATAGCAAAGCAGTATACTGACACTCCAATACAGATAATAGGAAGTGCGCAGGCGAGTGATACTCTGGGGCTCTCTGACAGAGATAAGATTACCGAACTTAAAGCAACGAAGATAGC
>CAYWXC010000122.1:0-2415 GCA_964462345.1 Microcaldota archaeon
TCGGCCTTAGTACCTGGCAACCGCCGGCAGTGGCCTTTGGAGCAAAGAAAAGAGGGTTTGTAATCCCTAACGAGAATAGTACAGTAAGGACAACAGCTATTATCAGAATGGCCCATCCATATGTCATCAGGTACTCCATCGCGGATTGTATTTTCTTCTTTGTTTGTATCATCTCATCATTCAAGGTTGAGTATAATCCTGCCACCACGTCCCGGACCAGATTACGTTCGTTGCAATACCATCATTATTATTTCCTGAGTAATCGTTCGCATTCCCGTTCAGAGGCCACCATCCAACGAGGTTCTGCAGGTCTATAGGAGCACCTCCGATTCCTTCCCGATAAAGCGCTTTTACAGAAGCAGCGTTGATGGTAGTGTTATATATCTGTATATTTGCTATCTCCCCATTAATACTCTGTTCAGCTCCAGGCACAGGACCACCGCCTAATATAATATATTCTGGACGTACATCCGTTATTCCGGGGTTGGTGCCAGCATGAGGTACGGCTACGCCATCAAAATAAAGTGTAACAGTCGCTGAATTCCCCCCATTTGGCATAGAAAAGCCAATAAAATGCCAGTTGTTATCATTAACGTTTATATCTTGACTCCATGCGCTGGGCCCACATTCAGAATCATATGCTACTGAACCAGTAACTCCATTTCCGTTTATTTCCAACCCAGCGCTTTCTCCAGTGCAACTTTCTGTACCATATGACACGACTCTCTGCCAAGGAATATTATCTGAGGAGGGGATCTTAATCCATGCAAATATACTCAGTGATGTGGTTCCGCTTGGGAGAGAACCTTCACCCAGTATATTTGCGATTATATAGTATTGCTGTACATCAGTGAGATAAGCCACGCTCTCTGGTATCTCTTTGCACAGCCCACCGCCTTCAAGAGAGATAAATGAAGTAGTTCCTGGGCCGTTCGGCCTTAGTACCTGGCAACCGCCGGCAGTGGCCTTTGGAGCAAAGAAAAGAGGGTTTGTAATCCCTAACGAGAATAGTACAGTAAGGACAACAGCTATTATCAGAATGGCCCATCCATATGTCATCAGGTACTCCATCGCGGATTGTATTTTCTTCTTTGTTTGTATCATCTCATCATTCAAGGTTGAGTATAATCCTGCCACCACGTCCCGGACCAGATTACGTTCGTTGCAATACCATCATTATTATTTCCTGAGTAATCGTTTGCGTTGCCGTTGAGCGGCCACCAGCCCAACAGGCTCTCAAGTGTAATTGGAGCTCCAGAAATGCCCTCCAGATAGAGTGCATTTATTTCTTGAGAAGATAATACGGAATTGTAAATCTGTACGTTTGCTATGTCACCTTGGAACCAGTAGCCGCCATACCCATACTCACCTATTATAACAACCCCAGAGGACATCTTTGGATTGCGGTAGCCTGCAGAACCAACAAGCTTTCCATCAATGTAAAGATATGCCAAGTTTGTTGTAGGATCATCAGTTATTACCAGATTATGCCAATTGGAATTAGGATAAGTGCTACCGGAAAAAGGATTTGAGCATCCATCTCCAGTGTTCCAATTTATATTGTTGCATTCGAAGTATATGTCAAGAACACCTGAGGGTAGGCCTCCAGGAGCGTTGTCAAAAAGGCTTAATGGAATATCATTATTGTAATTATTTCCCTGTATCCATAAGCTTATAGTCAGTGATGATGGAGTAGTAAATTGAGTTATTACAACATTGCTGCTCTTTCCATTAAATACACTAGCATACTGCGGTATCTCGGAGCAGACCCCACCGCCTTCAAGAGAGATAAATGAAGTAGTTCCTGGGCCGTTCGGCCTTAGTACCTGGCAACCGCCGGCAGTGGCCTTTGGAGCAAAGAAAAGAGGATTGGTAATTCCCAATGAGAATAATACGGCAAGCACTACGGCTATTATCAAAATCGCCCAGCCGTAGGTCATCAGGTACTCCATCGCTGATTGTATTTTCTTTTCCATGCTTTATTCTAATACAAAAAGGTTTTTAGTTGTGACGAAATTGCAAATTGCGTGAAAGTATTATGGGATAGGTATGGTGATAGTTTTTTATTTCTCGCAGTGGAATAGGATAACATGTACCATACATTCCAGACAATACTAATACCAGGCATTATAGTACTTGCAGTAACGCTCTTTGGGACCAAGTTCCTTATGTCATATTTTTATGGAGCTGGAATAGTAGCCGAAGATAAGAATAAGGAGAAGCCAGTTATACTTCCAAGCAGTGGAGGGCTTGCTGTGGCGTTCGGTATAGTCATAGGGCTTCTCGCATATGTCTTTGGAGGCAACTTCATATTTTCACCAGTCATAGACCCGTCAAAGATCCTTGCCGTGGCTCTCTCTATAATATTGATAGCGATGGTGGGCTTTCTCGATGACCTGAATGTCAAGCAGAAGA
>CAYWXC010000123.1:0-2406 GCA_964462345.1 Microcaldota archaeon
CTGTAAGGCCATCAGCATCTGTAGAACTTTACAGAATTCCAAATAATCAATCAAGCATAGTAGTATATGCTACCAATTCCACAACCAGGCTTGTAATATCAAATTCTTCACCAACCTATGTCAATCTATTTTCTTTAGGGTCTATACTCTCAATCTCATCAAGCATTCCTGGAAATGTTCTCCTCAAAGTAGTTAACCTAACTTCATCCAACGCCTTGCCACAGGGACCAAACAACTACCAGCGATTCTTGGTACTAAACATAAGTACATTGAGCGAGACTCTTGGGGCCAAGACTACAATAAATGTTACTGCAGCATATGACTGTCTGTCACATCCAAATGATACAGCCCCATTCATTCTTTCTAACGAAACATGGGTGCCAATATCAAATTACACTACAGATCCTCTCTCTTGCCACATCTCCTTTATCATAAACAGCGATCCAATAATAGGATTATTTGAAGCAACACAACCTCAAAACATTACCACCACTTCTGAAATGAAAGTAATAATCTCAATGTTGCCTCCAATGGGTTCTCCAATATATCCTATAACTATATTGGGGATTTTGGCGATAGTGGGGATATTGGTGTATAAATATAGGGAAAAGGTAAGAATCTTTGCTGAGAAATTAAAGCAGCAATATTAAACCTCAAATTTCTTACGTATTTTTTCTATTTTTGGGCTTATCACTAACGAGCAGTACATATCTCCTGAATGTTTCCTATAATAACTAATATGGTAATCCTCTGCAGGATAAAACTCTTGCAGCATCACAACTTCCGTTACTATCTTATTCTGATAATCTTTCAGCACCTTCTTAATATATTTTTCTACAATCTCTTTCTGTTCAGAAGAGGTACAAAGTATTATTGATCTATACTGTGTGCCTACATCATTGCCTTGCTTGTTAAGGGATGTCGGATCATGCATTGCGAAGAATGCCTCAAGTAATGTATCCAGGGATATCTTTTCTTCAAGGAATACTATCTTAAGGACCTCCGCGTGTCCTGTTGCTCCTGTACATACTTCTTCATATGTTGGGTTCTTAGCAGTACCACCCGCATATCCTGGAAGAACTTCAACAACTCCTTTACCTTTGAAAAGCTCAAATACCGCTTCTGTACACCAGAAACAGCCACCTCCGAAGTAAATGGTACTAGATTTGTCAGGCACATTATGACCTCTCCTTGTCTGGAATAAATACTAGCGATATCGAGTTAACGCAATGTCTTGTGTTCTTCTTTGTAAAGCCCTCTCCCTCAAAAACGTGTCCAAGATGAGCTCCGCACTTTGCGCACTCTATTTCTACCCTAACTCCATCGGGGTCTGGAACTCGTTTCACTGCTCCTTCAATGGCATCGTCAAAGCTAGGCCAGCCGCAGTGCGCATCAAATTTATCTCCAGATCTGTATAACCGTGCTCCACACCTCTTGCAGGTGTAAATCCCTGCTTTAAAATTGTTTTCATACTCTCCTGTAAAGGGTGCCTCTGTTCCCTTATCCACTATCACATGTTTTTCTTCAGGAGTAAGTTCTCTAAGTTCCATTAAACAAGCCTTAATCTGGGTTTTTACGCAAGTTTGAAGCTATGGTTGCATTTAGTGCAGAATTTCTCATTCTCACTTCTATTTTCTCCTGGTACTCTCGAATGCCACTCTGTCTTACAATAGCAGCTGCACCCTATCATCGCTTGACAACTCTTGCACATACTAATCGCCGATTTTATGCTCATCTCATTCTTTTATTCTTTTTGGTGACCTTATGATAAATAACCACAAAGCAATACTTGCCGACTTTATTGGAGCTATTCCGTACAAATATAACTTTATATAATCTCATAACCATATCAAAGAACAGTTGATCTTATGGGGGATATTAAGCTATTTACTGCCACAAAGGCATTAATAAGCCATAAAGGAAAAATTCTCTTGATCCAGGAATCCAACAAATACTCGGATGGTACCCAGCTTGGTAAGTTTGATGTTGTCGGCGGACGGATAACTCCTGGGGAGAACTTTGAAGATTGTTTAAAGAGGGAAGTTTTAGAGGAAACGGGATTGGAGATCGTTCTCGGAAAACCTTTTTTTGTCAGCGAGTCGAGATCCACAGTTAGGGGCGAGAATTGGCAGATAATAAGGATATTCTTTGAAGCATTCTCGACTAAAAGCGAGGTCGCTCTAAGCGAGGACCATGAAAACTATGTCTGGATAGATCCCAGGGATTATAAAAATTATAAAATAATAGAAAATCTTCAACCTGTCTTTGAAGCCTATCTAGCAAATAATATTAAAGCATGAGAAGGCAACCATAATTGTCTGGGTTTATTGGATGTGAATATGGCCATTGCACAGAATATAATAGAAAAGATTAATCAGATGTTTCCAGAAGAGTTAAAGGAACAAT
>CAYWXC010000124.1:0-2401 GCA_964462345.1 Microcaldota archaeon
TACCTGATGAGTCTATAGACCTTGTATTTGCAGACCCTCCTTACAACATGTCAAAGAAAAAGGGGTTGGGATGGAAATTCAGCAAACATATCACAATGCAGGAAGCATGGGACATATTCAACAAAGACGAGTTCTTTGAATTTAATCTAAAATGGTTAATGGAATGCTTCAGAGTATTGAAGCATGGCGGAAGCCTATGGGTGTCTGGGTCATTCCACAATATATACCAACTTGGGTTCATAATCCAAAACATTCAGGATATCAAGATAAACAACAGCGTAGTTTGGTTCAAGCCTAATGCACAACCCAACATAACATGCAGAATGTTCACTGAAAGCACTGAGCATCTCATCTGGGCCACAAAGAACGGAAGCAGCAAGAAGTGGAAATTCAACTACGAAGATACAAAGAGTGAGATTGAAGATGAAATAAATCCCAAGGGAAAGCAGACAAGAAATGTATGGTCAATACCGCTTACTCCTCCAAGTGAAAAACTCTCAGGGCCGCATCCTACACAGAAACCAACTGAACTTCTAAGAAGAATTATCATGTCATGTTCAGACAAAGGAGATGTTGTATTAGATCCATTTGCAGGTTCCGGCACCACAAATCTTGTAGCTCTCCAACTTGAGAGAAATAGCATAGGTATAGAGAAGGATCCTAAATATGTAGATCTAATCAAAAAGAGACTCTCTACGGAAGCAAACAAGAGATTATTTAAGGAGTCTAAGATAGTTATTCAGTAAGATACCATAATGGTTCAAGATTCTTTACATAGCTCTTACTTTTTTTGTTTTCCAAGTTAACATACTTTGAAGCAGGAGGCTGCCATTTAGCTATACTCATACAAAGGTTATCTATCTCTTTTGGAGCGTCTAATACTTCGCGCACCCATCCTTGATAGAATAACGTTGGAGGATCGAATTTACTTTCCTTGTTGTAGTTGTATTCTTGCTCTATAATAAATAATTGAGATAGGAACCCTATAACTTGTATTGGATTAAGGAAATGCTCAAATTGCTTGCTTTTGAGTGTTTTAAGTTCATCGTCAGGGTCATTTCCATAGAATATATTATCGAAGGCAATAAGCATCTCCTTCTTTAGCTCTGGCCTGCTTCTTACCCTAAGGTTAAGGTCTATGAAAACTCGCATATGATTAGGTCTGAATTCCCTCTCTCCTTCCTTAAGCCATATCTGGAAGTTTTTCTTTAGGTCATAATTCTTAAATCTTTTATGCAGTTTTGATGGTCTAATTATATAAATCTCAATTTCTGGCGCTTTGTATACCGTTTTCTTAGTATCGAAAGGCAGACTCTTAACCATCTCAAGCATTTTAAATTTGTCCATCAAGCCTATATTCCGACAAAAATCTTATTAATATGACAGATTTCAATTTATTCGACAAGACCTAACATTTGAACAGAAGAAATTGTAAATATGGCGGCTTCAACAGGTAATTATTATGGATGCAATTGAAATGTACAGGAATTTATCGAAGGGGAAGAAAATTTTATTTTGGGTTTTGTTGATTATTATAGTTAGTTCCGTGATCTTAGAGATTGTGTTGACAGGTCATCTTTTGTGAGAAGTATAATTTTATTAGTCGAGGAGAATACCAAAACCACTTATAGCAGGGTGCAGACCAGGATTAACCTCAAATGTCGAGCTGTTTTTAGGCACTTGATGGACAGGATGGTGGTTTTTTAGACAGATTTGGAGTTTTTAGACAAGGCTGACTTACTATAAACTCCATGTATCTCAGGAATTCAGAATGCTAAGTCCTCTTGCGCCCATTAATAAGCAGATATTTACACTGAAGGAATTTATTGTTATCTGCAATAATCGCTAGCGATCTGACAACAGCGCCATCTCTTGAATGTCATGCCATCTGATGACTTGTACACATCTGTTGCTTTTAAGTAGAAGGAACTGACCAATACCAATAATCTTACCTTTGGAAGTAAGTCCACTCTTAGTAATACACTCTACACTAACCTTGTTGTTATATTTGCTTTGAAATATTAAATTCTCAAGATCGCTAGTTTTAACTAGAAGAGATATCAATATAGCAACAGCCATCAATCCTCCAGCCACCAATATAAAACCCAGTATAAATTCAGGTATAGATGAAGTAGGTGTCGTATTATAATTATATATAAAAAGCATCAGCCATGCGAAGATAGAGTCTGCCAGTACTAAATTGCTGTTCGTTTTAAGATCGTATGCAAACATAGGGTCTGCTTTGCACTTCTTTATTGTGTTTATGGCTATCAGCTCTAATTCCCCTATAAAGATAAGTATCATTGGAACATATACAATATTCTCATTAGCATGATAATACTGAATAGTGAACAGGGAAATGTAAATTGATATGACAGTAATTGTTGTTAATGCGATTTTT
>CAYWXC010000125.1:0-2384 GCA_964462345.1 Microcaldota archaeon
CAGAATATAATAGAAAAGATTAATCAGATGTTTCCAGAAGAGTTAAAGGAACAATGGGACACCACTGAAGGTCTAATTTCGGGCGACCTGAACAAAAACATAATGAAAGTGGTAGTGAGCCTTGAATTTCGAGACAACATTCCACCAGATGCAGATATGTTGCTTCTCCATCATCCACCTCTATTTGGGCCAAATAAAGAGGTCACAAATCCATTTTACAAAAGGTCAGGAATTCATGATTGGGTTGTCTATGCGATACATTCAAGGATAGATAAATCGGGGTTTATGGGTGAGGCTATTGCTGAAAAGATTCTTTCTAAATACAAATATGTCCTAGAAAAAAGGCTTGATGATGGTACAGTAATAATATCTTTGGATAAACAAGTAGAAATCAATTCCTTGGTAAATGCAATAAAAGTTGGCCTCGATTTAAAAACAGTTAATGCCATAATAAAAAAGAGAAATATAAAACGTATAGCTGTGCATGGGGGTGAAGCCTACCAGAAGCACCATATATCGGATGCAGCTAAAGAAAATGTCGATTTGTACCTTGGTGGGGATATGACTCATCATCTGGCAGAGGGGGCACATTCCTTCGATATGAGTTTTATAGACATAAGCCATTGCAGCGAACAAGAAGGAATGGAAAAGCTTGCAGAGGCGTTAAAAGAACAATTCCCTGGAATAACGTTTGAATATATTAAACAAAACATGCTTTGGACAATAGAGTAAACAATATACTGTTATCGAGAAGAGAGATCGATTCACTTTTGGGATCCATAATCTTAATTAATAAGCAGCATATAGGCTATCAATGCAACCTCAATCTGGATTGGGATTACGATAAAGTTAATCATCTTCGACGCAGAACATGTTATTTATAGTGCAGATGAACAGATTAAATTCTTTAACTCTCAGTTAACCTCTTTCCTAAAGAAATACAATCCAGAAATGTTAAGCAGATCTCAGGCAATATGGAAAAGCCTTGGCATTGCGGCCCTAACTGGAAAAATGACAATGTTGGAGGCGCATAAAAGATTTTTAAGTGAATTGAATATTCCCGAAGATCTTCTAGAAGAATATGAAAGATTTGATAAAGATTCTTTGAAATATGTTAAGCTAATGGAACCAGAAATAAAAGATCAAATATTAAAACTTAAATCAGAAGGCTATCTATTAACTATATTGTCGGATACTGGACATATCTCCGAAACAAAAAAAGAGATCTTAGAAAACTTGGGTCTGGGGGGATTATTTGATAAAATATTTGTTTCCTCTGAAGTTGGACACATGAAGCCAGATAAAGAAGCATACTTGGCTGTCTTAGATTCAATGGGAATATCATCAAAAGAAGCCATATTTGTAGGGCATGATAGAGAAGAGCTAGAGGGTGCTGAAAAAGTTGGAATTATAAGCGTATCATACAAAGGAGATCGGGCAGATTTCCAGGCAAATAGTTTTAAGCAGATTGTTGAGTTCGCTGAATTCTACAATAAGCGATAATGTTGCTACATCCTAATACTTTCCATAAAAGTTAATAGCCTTGAGCGGATTACAGTCGTAAAAAGTGCAGCCCAAATCATGTTTGTTGAGTGAAAATGAAGTATATTACTGGTGAACTTTTAAAAGATAGATAAGTATACTGATTGTCTCAAAAGAGTAAGTGCCAACAAATGGGATATCCTATACTATCATCAGTAAGAATTTAAAGATTGTCCGCTTATATACCTTAGATATCATGCAGAAAGATAACTACTCGAAGCCGAGCAGCATACTCTCCGTAGCCGTTGTACTTGTAGGTGTCATAATCGCAGTTTACTTCTTGATAACCTACTATGTTCCCCGTGTGTCTCATAACCAATACATTTACCCCCCAAGCGCATATCCCCATCCAAATCACACCAGCGCGAATCTGAGTTCTTGTAATGGTTTTACTTTAATTGAATCTGGTTCTATTTCAAAAGCAGTTTGCTCTTGGCGTGGTGGCAATCTCTCTGGAGTTGAATGCAGCGCGAATCTGTGGGGTGTGGACTACAATGGTACAACAGTAGGCGGAAGCAGCATTTTTAGCAGTAAGCTTTCATGTCCATGTGATAATATAAACATACCTAACTTATCTCCAGGAAATTATGTAATTGAGCTCAAGGGCTCTACTGGTTTCTGTCCTCCTGGAGCATTTATGTATCTAAATGCAAGTTGATAAATCCAAAAAGCCAGTTCTTAGGCTATTGAGGAGAGCCGAATTTAATTGACCATCGCTCTTACTAAAGAATTAGTTGCCATATTCTAATTTACCTTCTCACGGTGCTTAAATCTATCTCATTGATCGATATTCTCCTTTTTAAGGTAAGGGCTGTGGTCTATGATATGATAGCCCTGAGAGG
>CAYWXC010000126.1:0-2364 GCA_964462345.1 Microcaldota archaeon
GACCAGGTATTCATAATAACGCATGATGAGATGCTCAAACAGGTATCTAATGCTAAGATATACATGCTTGATAGGAATAAGGAAGAGAATCAGGAGACGATAGTCCAGGAAGTATAATCCAGACAAATTCGACTTAAAATTAAAATAATTAAGAGATCAAAGTTTCGTCTTCAACTTCGACTTCATTGATTCCCTGAATTTGCCTGAGTTTGTCCTCAAGTTCGGTGCTGCCTTCTTTGTCATCATGAACAAAGAGTACCTTTATCACTTTTATTCCAAAGGCAACTTCCTCTACTTGAACTCCTTTTGGCTTGAGCTTCTCTTCTATCTCTTTCTTTGCCTCTTCTTCTTTCCCAGGTTCAGGATAAACTTTGAATACTGTTGCTACACTTCCCATCATGGCCCCTCGAATCCACATTTACTTCTGTATTTAATATGAGTTTCCCTGCAGTTATAACATCTTATGATGTCTTCTTCGCATGCAGGGCACTTGAATTTAACATATTTGTTTGAAAGCTTTCCGCAAGATACGCATACTTTTCCAGGAAGTGTTTCCATTAAAACCACTAGTGAATAACCTTATTGACAAAAGGAATCACTATCTATATCTAGGAAAAGATATAAAAATATTTGGAACGCATCAGCTTTTCTTTATGTTCCTTCCTTCCTTGAAATCTTTATAAGAGATAAGGGCAAATCCCGCATTATTTTCATCAAATTTTGCCCCAAGCGCTTTCATAACTGCCTTTATTCTCTCGACTGTAGGATCTTTTCCAGAAGCCGCTATGAAATATATTGTGGGTATGTAGATGAACCCCGCATTGACATAATTGAATGATGAGAGGTAATCAAGCATCTCCTCATCCGGTTTAACGCCTATGGCGCTTACTATTGCAGAGATATACTCTCTTACAATGGGATCCCTGACATCCGTCTCTTTTCCCATGAATGCGAGTACTCCAAGGGCGGAAATATATGGGATAAATCCTCTCTCAACATGTTCCTGTATGCTTTTGCTCTCAAATGTCCTGTCTAGTTCATCGCTCAATTCGATTGCCATTATGGTCGAAGCGTCCTTTGTAGATGATATAAACTTATAATCACTGCTCTTAGGATCCATCTTATCTAAACTGTTTTCCTTACTCTCTTCATAAATCTCCAGCACCTTCTCGGCAACCTTGATGTCTGATTTCACGCCTACTGAGCCAAGGACTTTCGTGATATTCTCTGCAGAGAGCTTTCCAAGCACAAGAAGAAAGTATAATACTGGCGCATAATATATTATGTGGTTGCCAAAATCCAAAGAAGAAGCGAAGTCTAGCGTTCTCTTGTCAACCCCTAAACCTATAGCATCTATCATAAGCTTCATGTTCTCTCTGTTGACCTCTCTTCCTGCAAGCAGTATGACCATTATTGAAGCGATGTAAGGGGCTGCCTTCTCTTCTATCTTCTTCTCCTCGGCTTTCATGACGAGCTTAACTAAGAGATTCTCTTTATCTACTGCATTCTTTATCTGGAATAAGATTAGGCGCGATATTAGCTCTGAAGCAGAGATCGTCGCGTTGACGAGCTCCCTCTTCCAGTTTGAAGCATCTATCACATTTCCAGATATGCCATAACTTTCCATTTTCTCGAATTTACTACTGATAAAAGATTTAATAACTGTGCGTGGCAGGAAATGAAAAGTAATAAAGAGCTTGAGAATCGATATCTAAACAAGCAGGGACACGTAGTGTAACTTGGATAGCACGGCAGCTTGCGGAGCTGTTGGTTGCGGGTTCAAATCCCGCCGTGTCCGTACTTTATGGATCTTTTTCACGGATTAATTGCTAATTTAAATCTTCTCCCATAATAGATAAACGTGCATTTTATGGTAAGATTCAGCATAATAATACCAACATACAACGAAGAAAAGTACATCAAAAAAACCCTGGAGAGCATCAAGAAACAGGATTACAAGGATGTAGAAGTGATTGTTGCAGATAGCAACAGCAAAGACAAAACTCTGGCTATCGCAAGGAAAGCATACAAAGGAGTTAAGATACACATCGAGAAAAGAAGGGGGGTTCCATTGGCATGCAATAACTCCGCAAAAGTCGCGAAAGGAGAGATACTTCTTTTCATAGATGCAGACACATCCATAACTGGGACATTGCTTAAGGCATATGATGAGGCTTTCAAAGGGAATGGCGTTGTTGCAGCTACCGGTCCAATAGTGCCGCTTGAAAAGACCTCAAAAAAGATAAGCATAGGTTTTAAGGTAATTTCGGTCTATCTCGTAAAGTTCTTCATAAAGATCGGGCAGCCATCGACAATCAGTTCGAATCTCGCGATTTCAAGAAAAGCGTATCTAAAAATAGGTGG
>CAYWXC010000127.1:0-2318 GCA_964462345.1 Microcaldota archaeon
ATCCTTTCAATTTGGTTTTTTAGCAGGGCCCTAAAATTTGATAAAATCTTGACTTACTGTATCATGTTAAGCCCTTTTTTTATATATTTTTCACTTTTAGTAAATAGCACTGAGATACTTTCTGTTTCTTTTCTTTTAATAACTCTGGGGTTCTTATACAAAAAAAACCCGCTTGCAGGACTCTTTCTCGGACTGGCTGCGCTTAGTAAAGATCCTAACTTAATCTTTTTGCCGTTATTATTGTTCTCCGGAAACAAAAAAAGAATAGTAGCAGCATATTCTCTTTTTGTGTTAATTACAGTTCCTTGGCTTGCATTTAATTACATGATTTATGGAAATCCATTCTATGCGTATTTAGGTTCTGTTAGTTTGAATATTACTACTAGCAATTCGATATCAATTCCCATAATTCCATTTTTAGTAGGCTTGTTTGTCCCTGTAATGTATTTAATTCTCGGATTACGTAAGAAATTCGGAAATCTAAAATCGCTTCAGAGTGAGTTAAAAACAATATTGAAGAATAGCAAATTTACAAAAATCTCTATTTTATTTTCGTGTTTGGCTGTTTTGGCGTATTTCATTATAGCATTACATACAGATTTTTTGGGCCAGATTAGATACGCTTATTTAATATATACTTCAGCAAGCCTTTTTGCTTTGATAATATTACAAAATACGATCAGGAACAACACAAAAGTCTTAAAAGAGATTATGATTTTTGCATTTTTGCTTTTGATCGTAGCGTTCTTTGCCTATTATTATGAAGCTGCATTTTTTATGCAAACGATAAATGTTAATTCTAATATCTCATTTATAAAAAGTTCGATTAATGAATTAAATAGCATGGGGTATCAAGGTTGCAGAGTTGAATCGAACTCATGGCCGTATCTTATATACCTTAACGAGAGCGCATATTCACCTTTATTCTTGAATAATACAGTAGCAACAGAATATCCAATAATAATATTCTCCAGTATAGGTCTTGCACCTTCACATTTTTGGAATATAAATCAATCGAAACTAGTCTATAGCAACTCAAACTTTTCCATATATTTACCAAAAGACGCTACATGCATTAAGAGTTAAATTATTGCGTTCTGGATTCAGATTCCAGGAAATCTGAATGCCAGATGACCATATACCTTGCCAGGCTATAATCTACGGTTCATATTAACTTGCTTGGGCTTAGAATCTTGTGTTGTTTTGGTGTGAAATAAGGCCAGGGATATATGTGTAACAGCTAGGGAACGCTCTCGGATCCTTAATGGTTTCGAGAGTTTAAATCTCTCCCCTGCATCTAGAAATAAGTTAGGGCAGAATCAGCTTGCCCTTTTCAGAAGGGCGAGAACTTCCCTGCATACCTCTTCAGGATTTGTCTCTTCAGGCTGGTGTGCAGCATCTATCGATACGAATCTTGAGTTGTTTATCATCTCAGATATCCTCCTCTGATTCTCTATCGGAAAGAGACCGTCCCTTGTCCCATGCAGGAACAGGACAGGTATGCCGGTGCTGTTCAGTTCCGGTATCCTGTTTGTGAAATTACTTCTTATCCCATGCATCGTTACCTCGCTCTGGACGAATTCCAAGCAAGCTTCGGT
The DNA here is from genome assembly GCA_964462345.1 of Microcaldota archaeon. GTDB lineage: Archaea > Micrarchaeota > Micrarchaeia > Micrarchaeales > CABMGC01 > JAMCSO01. The sequence goes on from CAYWXC010000127.1 coordinate 1,599, forward strand.
AAGATTGCGGCGCTTCACATATTCCTGCACTATCTTTGCTTCTCCGTTGCTCGGACCACTTCCATTATGTCCTTTTAACAGAATCTTAAGTACCGTAGAGAAGGCAGCGTCGCTCTTCGCAAGGTTCTTGATCAATGACTGCTGTATTTCTGCAGGAATCCTTGTTAGAATGTATGCAGCAAGCGGGAACTTTTTGTCGAAGAATCCGTATGCATCTATTAGTGCAAGGCTGTTTACCTTCTCTTTATGCTCAAGCGTAAAACCAAGAGCTATGCCACCTCCAAAAGACTCCGCTATTATGTTTGCCCTTTTTATGTGCATGTGCTTCATGAAGCTCTCGGTGAAGTCTGAATAATATGCCAGAGTTGCCTTCTCGTTGCCTTTCTGGCTCTTACCGTAGCCCGGTAGGTCTGGAGCTATGACATGATACTCTGCACCTATTACCGGCATTATTCTGGACCAGGACACTGCGCCTGAAGATACTCCGCCACCATGTATCATCAGTACCTTCTTATCGTTGTCCCTGCCCACTTCTGCATACCTTATATGAAGGCCTGCAACTTTAGTATAAGCTATGGATATCTTTTGATCCAAAGAACCGCTGCTTTCAACGACAAATTGATTTGTTCCCTGCATAGATAACCCCACATGTTTAGATTGACAAATTCTCATATTTAAAGCTTTTAGTGCCCTTTTCTGTTTCTTGGCACAGAATAAGCG
>CAYWXC010000128.1:0-2282 GCA_964462345.1 Microcaldota archaeon
TGAATGTACAGTACATAGCGATACACAACGATGCACTAGGTAAAGATGTGGAGCACATATTTACCTCCTTTATGGGATTGAAATACATAAGGGAGACAAAGATGTCTGAGGGGCATGTCTGTGCAATCCCAGCCAACTGGCGCCTTGGGAAGAAGGCTCTCGATATAGATGTTGTGAATGACATAGGAAAGCTCTGATGAGAAGGCGCCATTGAGCGATCTCTCTTCTCTTTCTTTTTATTTAATATTGAAGAATTCCTTAACATTCCCCATATTCATATAACGAAGCACGACGACATTTATTATGAGCTCTACTATTGAGGCTACATCCCCAAGCAGAAGGCTTAATACACCAAACACGATCCCTATCCATAAGAATAAATTATAAATCTTCCAAGCCCATTGTTGTCCGTTCCATAAGCCGTACACTGAGATTAGGGCTCCCGTGCCAAACGCGGCTGCTCCGGATCCAGGAAGCTTCGTGATTGTTGAGTATATGCTGGGAAAAAGGGATTCTAGGAAGATAAAAAGCGCAACGGCAGCTACAGTAAGAATGCATATTATTGTTACAATGAGAGGTCTATTGCCCTGCAATTAATCAGCAAATAAGATAATAATGCAAAAGCCTAAGACGCTTCTGTTTGTTTACCCCAAGCAACTATCGTTTAATGTTAAAGAATGCCTTGACATTCTTTCTTGTTATGAAGTATATGAATATCAGGTCTATTATTAGACCTATTAACGAGCCGACATTGCCAAGAAGTATGCTTAGTATGCTAAATACTATGCTTATTCCCAGAAATATTGTGTATATCCACCAAGCCCAGGACCTTCCTGTCCATAAGCCGTATGTTATTGCAAGAGTTATTATCCCAAAGATTATAACAAATGCAAGTACCGCGGTGTAAACTGCTGAGACCACTCCAGAGAGATTAGTCGAGATTTGGGTGCTGGTGCCTGAGATGCCTCCTGCTCCCGAAGCACCGCCAAGTATTATGCTAAATATAGTAGGTAGCGCAACCACTAGAAGGAATGAGGCCAATACCCCAATAACATTAAGAATACATATTATCGTAATCGCCGTAGGCCTATTACCTTGCAAATAATCATCAAAGAGTATTTATTGTGGAATATATAAAAACATTGTGAGGGACTTGCCTGCAAAATTAATTTAATCACATTATTAAATCTCATATTGATAGACTCTAGTGTGGTATTATGGCCAAAAAATTCGCATGTAAAGATATTGGTATGTCTTGCGGCTTCGAAGCTAGGGCTGAAAATGAGCAGAAGCTGATGGAGAAGATAGCTGCACACGCTAAGAGCGCGCACAACATGGCAAAGATAGATTCAAAGACCATGTCTGCAGTCAAGGCTGCGATCAAAGAAGCATGATTAGTTTATGCCGGGAGAGATTTCCTGGCTTCTTTTTTCATTATTTTAAGCATAGCTTCTCCGTTGGAAAGCATATTGTGATCATTGTTAAATAAAACATAGGAGTTCTTCGGCTTGAGCTTTGTTATCTTTATTGCAAGTTCTGAAAGTTCCCGTTTAGAGTAGTTGTAATTGTACCATTCCTTTCTTCCATGAATCCTTAAATATACATTATCAGAACTCTTCATTATAAAGCTTCCAAGAGGGGAATCAGTACTAACCATCGTTATTCCTGCTGCAGCCAGTCTCTCGTAAACCTTCGGATCAAACCATGACAGATTTCTCGCTTCCAATGCAAACTTCTTCGAGATTCCGAACCTATCTGCAAAGTTTATTATCCTATCAAGAAGATTTGGTGTTATTATAGGAGGTATCTGGAAAAGGTAGAAGTGAACCTGCCTTTCTATCGGACTAAATAGATCAAGAAAGTCTGAGAATCTTGAGTAGCTCTTCCTGCTGAATTTAAATCTATGCGTTATCAATTGATTAACTTTTGGAATCCACGCTATCTTCTTCCCCTCTTCTCCCCATTCGGCGATATTATTGGGAGATGGAAAACGGTAAAAAGAAGTATTAAGCTCGATTACGTTGAATGTCTTTCTTTGTAGATACCATTCCAGAGATTTTCCTTTGTTCCAACCGTAAAGCCATCCGGAAGTTCCTACAAAGACCTTCATGATAAAAAGATGGAAGAAGAGTTTATATTATTATAACACAGCATTGGAAGATGAAGAGCTTAGCTCTTCTTGTGTTTCTTTCCTAATGCTTCCAGTTCTTCCTGTGTCATTCTCTGTGATGGAGCAACAAAGTCAGTAACCTTCTTGTAGGAGCCTGAGCTGAATATTATAG
>CAYWXC010000129.1:0-2212 GCA_964462345.1 Microcaldota archaeon
AAGTTCCGGATTTTGACTACAGCGGGCCATTGGAAATAACATTTGTAAAGTGATATTATGGATCATGTTGTCTCAGTACCTATTGACAAGGACCTTGCAGCGTTCATAGGGAAAAAAGGATCCGAAAACGGAATAACTTTTTACAATAGGAAAGCTCCCGACGGTTCTGCCATAACACTCATAGCTCCTACCAATCCTTCAGAGAAGTTTTATTCCGTCGCGGAGTCTATGCTTGTAGCAGATCAGATATTGCTAAGCACAAAGAGCATAGACAAGGAGTTTGGAGAGATGCTCATAGCTTCATCTTTGTCAGACAAGCACATCATAATAACAAATGAAAACGATATAAGCAATCTTCTAACAGGTAATTTGCTGAGAGATTTTGAGATTGCCGCCATGGAAGAAGTTCTCAATAAACTAATCGCACATAACCAAAAGAAAAACGCTTCAAAGAAGCGTGTCGATATAGATAAGGCATTTCCAGTCAAGGGGATAGGCACAGTGGCACTCGGGATAGTGACTGAAGGAACAATCTCCCAGCATGAAAAGATCTTTCATAGCTCTGGAAAGGAGATCGAGGTAAAGTCTATACAAAGCCAAGACATAGATGTTAAAGAAGCAGGCGAAGGCACACGAGTTGGATTGGCTCTCAAAGGGATAGAATATGATGAGATAGAAAAGGGCAGCATTCTATCCTCAAAAAAGCCTTCCGTCGCACAGAAAATACTGGTAAAGCTCAATAAGAGCAATTTCGCAAAGGAGGATCTCTCATCGCAAAAATCATATCTTCTTATAATGAACTTCTCCCACGCTAACGCCAAGATCCGTGAAGTAGAGGGTCTTTATGAGATATCTCTGGAAAAGCCAATGCCGATATTTGAAGGGGATAAATTCCTTCTAATGCGTACTGCGTCTCCTCGGATCTTTGCTTCTGGCGTAGTTGAAGCATTGTCATGAAAAAGAATCCCACATTTTCCAGAAGTCTTCCCTCATGGCACCTACTTTATCTGGATCCAGTGTTATTGTGATGTGTTCTATATTGCTATGCGTACCTCTATACGTAAGGTTTGCAGATCCCTCTATGGCCATATTCTCAGATAGATATATCTTGGCATGCACAAAGTCTTTGGGTCTCAATACCGATACATTCTTTTTCTCGCTTCCATAAAATCCTACAAATAAAATTGCCATAAGAATCGCGGAGATTGCAGCAGCATATGTTGAAAAGAAGCCAATATAATAGAGTATGGAATCCATTCCAAACAGTAGGGTTAAGGAGATAACAAGATCCATTGGACTTCTTTGCTTTCCAAGAATATCTAACGCTTCCTTTTCTATAGATGAGGATATAATGTGAAACTTTTTTCTTGAGGAATAGGCTCTTATCCTGCCTGCATAATACTTATCGATATACGGCGAGATTATGTATATATCTTTACCCCTCCTCAGGAGCTTTTCAATATATTTATAAGTATCATTCCCATTATAATAACGCTCTTTGCGTTCAAAAGGAAGCATCATTTATAATTATCATTAAAGCTAATAAAAGGTCTACATATGACAAAAGAAGAAAAGGCTACAAAGATTCTCAGTATGGAAAAGAAGTTCTTCAAGAAAGAAATCTCAAATAGGGATGTTTACTTACTACTATCTCAGTTTGAGAAAAAAGAGAAGCTTAGGGGCATGCTAAAAGCCCTTTCCGAAAAGGAACATAGGCATGCAGAACTTTGGGGAAAGATGCTCAAGGAAACAGAGAATGCAAGACCCTCCTTTCTCTTAAGGACAAAAGTCATAATTCTTGCGATAATAGGCAAGGTTCTTGGAATAGCATTTCTGATAAAGCTTCTCGAAAGGTCAGAAATAGAAACTCTTAATGAATACTCCTCATTTGTTGAGAATTTTCATTTTGGAAAAACAGAGAGGATCGAATTATCAAAGATTATAAAGGAGGAGGAATCCCACGAAGCCAAGCTCGCCAAGGAAATACAGCTTTACGAGGGAGATTTGGATTACACCAGATCGATAATTCTAGGCCTCAACGATGGCTTGGTTGAAGTTTTCGCCGTTGTTGCCGGCCTTGCCGTAATAGCAAGCACCTCGATCATAGTCGTCGCAGGGGGAATAATAGTGGGCGTATCAGGAACACTATCAATGGCTGGAGGCACATATCTCTCCTCAAAATCACACGGCCTTGTTGAGAAGGCTCTTGAAA
>CAYWXC010000130.1:0-2211 GCA_964462345.1 Microcaldota archaeon
TTTCAAGAGCCTTCTCAACAAGGCCGTGTGATTTTGAGGAGAGATATGTGCCTCCGGCCATTGATAGCGTTCCTGATACGCCCACTATTATTCCCCCTGCAACGACTATGATTGAGGTGCTTGCTATTACGGCAAGGCCGGCAACAACAGCGAAAACTTCAACCAAACCGTCGTTGAGGCCTAGAATTATCGATCTGGTGTAGTCCAAATCTCCTTCATAAAACTGTATTTCCTCGGCGAGCCTGGCTTCGTGAGATTCCTCCTCCTTTATGATCTTTGATAATTCAATCCTCTCTGTTTTTCCAAAATGAAAATTCTCAACAAATGAGGAGTATTCATTAAGAGTTTCTATTTCTGATCTCTCGAGAAGCTTTATCAGAAAGGCTATTCCAAGAAACTTCCCTATTATCACAAGAATTATGACCTTTGTCCTTAAGAGAAGGGAGGGGCTTGCATTCTCTTTTTCTTTAAGCATCTTTCCCCAAAGTTCTGCATGCTTATGCTCCTTTTCGGAAAGGGCTTTTAGCATGCCCTTAAGCTTCTCTTTTTTCTCAAACTGAGACAATAGTAAGTAAACATCTCTATCTGAGATCTCTTTCTTGAAGAACTTCTTTTCCATACTGAGTATCTTTGTAGATTTTTCTTCTTTTGTCATATGTAGACCTTTTATTAGCTTTAATGATAATTATAAATGATGCTTCCTTTTGAACGCAAAGAGCGTTATTATAATGGGAATGATACTTATAAATATATTGAAAAGCTCCTGAGGAGGGGTAAAGATATATACATAATCTCGCCGTATATCGATAAGTATTATGCAGGCAGGATAAGAGCCTATTCCTCAAGAAAAAAGTTTCACATTATATCCTCATCTATAGAAAAGGAAGCGTTAGATATTCTTGGAAAGCAAAGAAGTCCAATGGATCTTGTTATCTCCTTAACCCTACTGTTTGGAATGGATTCCATACTCTATTATATTGGCTTCTTTTCAACATATGCTGCTGCAATCTCCGCGATTCTTATGGCAATTTTATTTGTAGGATTTTATGGAAGCGAGAAAAAGAATGTATCGGTATTGAGACCCAAAGACTTTGTGCATGCCAAGATATATCTATCTGAGAATATGGCCATAGAGGGATCTGCAAACCTTACGTATAGAGGTACGCATAGCAATATAGAACACATCACAATAACACTGGATCCAGATAAAGTAGGTGCCATGAGGGAAGACTTCTGGAAAATGTGGGATTCTTTTTCATGACAATGCTTCAACTACGCCAGAAGCAAAGATCCGAGGAGACGCAGTACGCATTAGAAGGAATTTATCCCCTTCAAATATCGGCATTGGCTTTTCCAGAGATATCTCATAAAGACCCTCTACTTCACGGATCTTGGCGTTAGCGTGGGAGAAGTTCATTATAAGAAGATATGATTTTTGCGATGAGAGATCCTCCTTTGCGAAATTGCTCTTATTGAGCTTTACCAGTATTTTCTGTGCGACGGAAGGCTTTTTTGAGGATAGAATGCTGCCCTTTTCTATCTCATCATATTCTATCCCTTTGAGAGCCAATCCAACTCGTGTGCCTTCGCCTGCTTCTTTAACATCTATGTCTTGGCTTTGTATAGACTTTACCTCGATCTCCTTTCCAGAGCTATGAAAGATCTTTTCATGCTGGGAGATTGTTCCTTCAGTCACTATCCCGAGTGCCACTGTGCCTATCCCCTTGACTGGAAATGCCTTATCTATATCGACACGCTTCTTTGAAGCGTTTTTCTTTTGGTTATGTGCGATTAGTTTATTGAGAACTTCTTCCATGGCGGCAATCTCAAAATCTCTCAGCAAATTACCTGTTAGAAGATTGCTTATATCGTTTTCATTTGTTATTATGATGTGCTTGTCTGACAAAGATGAAGCTATGAGCATCTCTCCAAACTCCTTGTCTATGCTCTTTGTGCTTAGCAATATCTGATCTGCTACAAGCATAGACTCCGCGACGGAATAAAACTTCTCTGAAGGATTGGTAGGAGCTATGAGTGTTATGGCAGAACCGTCGGGAGCTTTCCTATTGTAAAAAGTTATTCCGTTTTCGGATCCTTTTTTCCCTATGAACGCTGCAAGGTCCTTGTCAATAGGTACTGAAACAACATGATCCATAATGTGACATCCTCCAACGACTAAAGGCCGTTGGCTTCCCCTGCGTTTGCAGGGTC
>CAYWXC010000131.1:0-2157 GCA_964462345.1 Microcaldota archaeon
GTGGAGGATATGATATGAAGCCTGCCCTGTTTCTAGATCGCGATGGAACCATAAATGTTGATTGCCCTTACTGCAGAAATGCAGATCAGATACGCATATACAGTGATGTCTTTGAGCCATTGGCAAAGTTGTCTAAGGATTTCTACATAATAATACTTACGAATCAGTCTGGCTTGGCCAGAGGTTACTTTACGGAAAAAGATCTGGAAGGAATGCATCTAAAAATACGAAAAGAAGTCGAAGAACGCGGAGGGAGGATCGATGCTTTCTACTTCTGCCCAGACCTTCCAAACACGGAGTCAAAATGCAGAAAGCCCAATACAGGTATGCTTGAGCAAGCTTTGAAAGATTTTGAAATAGACAAGGATCACTCATTTGTTATAGGGAACAGCGACTCAGATATAGAATTGGGCGATAGGACTGGGATAAGAACAATCAGGGTGAGGGAGAAAGGGGGTACTGGCCGAAACGGTTTTTATGCTAAGGATTTTTATGAAGTACTAAATATTATAATTAAAGAAGAGGAAGTAAAATAGTGATAGCATGGTTGAAATAAGCGGGAAAAACATAATAGTAACTGGTGGGAGCGGATTCATAGGCAGCAATCTAGTAGAGGGGCTATACAAGGAGAATAAGGTTCATGTGATAGACAATATGCACACGGGTTCGAAAGAGAATCTCGAAGAGGCAAATAAATCTGGGAATGTGATACTTCACGAAAGCGATGTCAAAAACATAAATTCTCTAGGGATTAATGCAGATTTCATATTTCATCTTGGAATGTACTCCGCATCCCCTATGTACAGGAAAAACCCGCATCTTGTCAGCGATGTTGTTGACGGCATGATCAGCGTCCTCGAATACGCTAAAGAGCACAAAGCACAGGTTGTATTTGCATCAACCTCATCAATATATAATGGTCTCAATCCTCCACACAAAGAAGACATGGTACCAAAAGTTACTGATTATTATACGGAGGCAAGAATAGCTACTGAAAGATTAGCTGAGCTTTACTCGAAGTTGCACGGCGTTAACGTTGCAGCTATGCGATTCTTTTCCATATATGGAAGGCATGAGAAATCAAAAGGCGGATATGCGAATCTCATCACTCAATTTATCTGGGAGATAAAGAAAGGGGAGAGTCCAGTTATATATGGAGATGGAACGCAAAAGAGGGATTTTGTTTACGTTTCTGATGTTGTTGAGGCATTGATAAGGGCAACATCCATCAAAGGTTTTGAAGTACTCAATGTTGGCACAGGGAAGAATTATACTGTTAATGAGATGGTTGAAAAGATAAATGCCGCTCTGGGAACGAGCATGTCCCCTAAATACATCGAGATGCCTGTCTCAAATTATGTCATGGAAACACTTGCGGATACTAAGAAAGCTGAAGAAATGATAGGTTTCAAGGCAAGCGTCTCTTTGGATGAAGGCATCAAGCGAATAATCACCGAAGAGGCAGGGCAATGAATGAGCAACCAGTAAAGCGAAGGATGATAATGTCAAAGACGCCTCTTAGGATAACCTTTGTTGGCGGAGGCACGGACTTATCTCAATACTACTCTTCGTATGGTACTGGTTGCGTCATATCCGCAGCGATAAATAAATACATCTACGTGCTTGTGCATAAGACATTTGACAATAAAACCCGAGTAAGATATTCAAAGACTGAAATAGTCGATAGAATAGAGGATATAGAACATCCAACAGTAAGGGAAGCTCTAAAACTTCTTGACGTCACTGATGGAATAGACATCAATATTGTTGCTGATATAACTGATAAAGGAACAGGATTGGGTTCCAGCAGTGCATTCCTTGTCGGATTGCTTAATGCATTGCATGCATGGAAGGGTGAGTACATAGGATCAGCACGCTTAGCCGAAGAAGCCGTGCTTATAGAAAGAGGCATTCTCAAGGAGCATGGAGGCAAGCAGGATCAGTACATAGCTGCGCTAGGAGGCATCCAATTCCTAGAGTTCAACAAGGATGAGACTGTAACTAATACACCTATAATAATGCAGGAGGGGAGTAGAAGAAAGTTAAGGGAAAGCCTTCTTTTCATGTATACTGGGAGGCATCGAAGTTCTACCGAGATACTTAAAAAACAGTCTGCAGATATCTCTGCGCATGTTGGCTCGTATAAAAAGATGGCCT
>CAYWXC010000132.1:0-2152 GCA_964462345.1 Microcaldota archaeon
CGACCCCGTATTTAATGGTGTATAAGTGGAAAACGAAATGTTGATATCTCAATCAGAGTATCTGGAAGTAGGAATACATATAGGAACAAAGGTCAAGACTCCAGGAATGAAGAGATTCATATACAAAATTAGGGAAGACGGTCTCTACCTGTTGGATCTTGCGACAATAGATTCAAGAATAAAGCTCGCTGCGAAGACACTTGCAAGATACAATCCTGAGGAGATAGCGGTCACAGCTTCAAGAATATATGCTGTATCCGCAGCACAGAAGTTCGCGGAGATAACAAAGGCAAGGCTACTTCAAGGAAGAGTCATGCCTGGAATATTTACGAATCCAAACAGAGAAGACTTCACAGAGCCTGAGATCGTATTAATAAGCGATACAAGAACAGAAAGGCAGGCTGTCAAAGAAGCAAGCAAGACAAATGTTCCTATAATAGCGCTTTGCGATACGGACAACTGGATAAAGTTTGTTGATCTAGTAATTCCTTGCAACAACAAAGGAAGAAGATCTCTAGCGCTTATATATTATCTACTCGCAAGAGAATACCTGAAAGAGAAAGGATTAATAAAGACAAACGATGAATTTACCTATAATATCTCCGATTTCGAAGCAAAGATGGAGATGAAGGCGAAGTAATTGTTTCTAAAGGCAGGCAAAAAATATGCAAAAGGACAGGCGGCAATAGACTTTCTCTCATCATACGGGGTTGCCCTTGTCATAATTCTCGTTGCCCTTGCCATAATCTACAATGAAGCAGTCATTAACCGGACGGTAACAACTTCATCCTGCACAGCGTTTTCTGGATTTTCGTGCGGTTTCTATTTCATAAATACTTCAGGATCACTTCAGATACAATTATCACAAGCAATAGGCAGTGAGATAGTTGTAAATGGGATATCCTGTTCAACCCAGGTCAACAACACAGGGAACAAACCTGCATTTGGAAATATCTTCACAACAAACTCACCTGTTTTTTATCCTAAGGGTAATGCTCCTGGCTCTGGGGTAGAGATCTTCACGGGCAGCAGCCACGTATTCAATCTATTTTGCTATGATGGCGGTGGCCAGAAAGCGAGCTCCATACTGGGAGACTCTTTCTTTGGATACATCTGGATTAATTATACAATACCCTCGTTAAACTCAAATGCAACTAACCTTGTTGCCTCATTAGCAACAAAATACTCCTCTTCGGCTCCGACATGATTTTCTGGAATAGAAAAATAAACCCTTCTGTTTACTTATATCTTGACAGTGTGGTGTGGATATGAGAACAAAGAAGCCGGAGATCCATCTGGGTCTAGAAGGAATATATATGGCCGAGACTAGCATATGCTATGTCAACGGCCTTGAAGGCAAGTTGTATTACCGTGGTTATCCAATAGAAGAGATAGCGAAGCACTCCAATTTCGAAGAGGTCTGCTTTTTGCTGCTTAAAGGATATCTTCCAAAAGAAAAGGAGTTTTCTTCTTTCAAGGATGCACTCGCAAAGGAACGCGATCTGGATCCAGAAGTCCTTCAGGTAATAACAGACACTGCGGAGAAAGGTCTGCCAATGGACGTTCTAAGGACCGCGGTCTCACTTTCCGCAATCTATGATCCTGACGTCAAGGACACTTCTGCAGAAGCAAATATGAGAAAGAGCGTACGTTTAATATCTAGAATATCAAGCATAGTCGCAGCGATAGGGAGAGTACGCGACGGAGAAGAATATGTAAAACCAGACAAAAGGATGGGTCATGTAGAAAATTTTCTCTACATGCTTAATGGCGAGAAGCCTTCTGAACACGAGAGGCGAATGCTCGACATCATGTTCGTGCTGCATGCAGAGCACAGCTCGAATGCCTCCACATTTTCCACAATAGTCACAGGAGCAACGCTTTCCGATATATATTCTGCAATAACCTCTGGGATAGGCACATTGAAAGGACCATTGCACGGAGGTGCTGACGAGGCGGCTCTAAGAATGATGCGTGCTATAGGAAAGCCAGAGAATACTGTAAAGTACATAAACGATGCGCTTGCAGGCAAGCAGAGAATAATGGGATTTGGCCATAGAGTCTACAAGGCGTATGATCCAAGGGCAAGAATAATCCGTGGCTATCTCGAAGAACTGAGAGAGCACGCATCTCCTGAGGTTGAGAATCTCAC
>CAYWXC010000133.1:0-2150 GCA_964462345.1 Microcaldota archaeon
TCGTTGCTTCTGGAAAAGCAGCCAAGGAGGGAATATTGATAAAGAGCGGTGATGGGCTTCAGGCGGCAAGCAGGATAGATACAGTTGTCATTGACAAGACAGGAACTTTGACAGAGGGGAAACCGAATGTGACAGATATAATAGGTATCTATAAAAGCGAAGAAGAGGTATTGAGCCTTGCTGCGACTGCTGAAATAAATTCAGAGCATCCTCTTGGAAAGGCGATAGTCGAACGTGCACGCGCAGGGAAAATTAAGATAGATATGCCAAAGAATTTCTCGTACAAACAAGGGAGTGGGGTTGTTGCAGACACCAGTGAAGGTAGAAAAATAGTTATAGGGAATAGGGATCTTTTCAAAGGAAGCGAGATTCAGGATCTTGGAAGTGAGTTGAAGAAACTTGAGCTCGAAGGGAAAACGTCATTGATATTAGGGGTTGATGGAAGGATTGTTGGGATCATAGCTCTCGAAGATCGGGTGAAGAAGGAGAGCAAGGAATCAATAGATGCATTATACAAAGCTGGAATAGATGTGTGGCTTGTCACTGGAGACAACAGGACGGTTGCAGATTCTGTTGGAAAGAACCTTGGAATAAAGAATGTGATTGCAGGAGCAAAACCTGAAGACAAGATGAAAAAGGTGGAAGAGCTTCAGAAAGAAGGGAGAGTGGTGGCAATGATAGGAGATGGGGTGAATGATGCACCAGCACTTACAAAGGCAGATCTTGGAATAGCGATAGGAGCAGGAACCGAAGTTGCAATGCAGGCCGGAAGCATAGTACTGATAAAGAATAATATTTATGATGCGGTCGTTGCGCTTAGGCTGGGAAAGAAGACTATGTTGAAGATAAGAGAGAATCTCCTCTGGGCTTTTGGCTATAATATAGTGCTTATACCAATAGCCGCTGGGATTTTGATCCCATTCTTTACGGTAAGCATATACAACTTCCTGCCAGTGCTTGCCGCCTTGGCTATGGCGTTCAGCTCGGTTACTGTGGTATCAAACTCCCTCCTTCTGAGGAGATTCAAAGTCTGATTGGTTATTATCATGATTTCGTTATGTTCTCTATCGTTATATTAAAGATCAGAGTCTTTCCCGCAAGAGGAGAATTGAAATCTATCGTTGCGTTTTCGCCAGTGACTGCGGTTACCACTCCAGGTATCTGCTGTCCGCTTGTAGATTGTTGCGTAACTGTTGACCCAACCTTGATCTGTGAGCTCGCGTTCCCAAACTTTGAAAGAGGCACCTCTATTATCAGTGAAGGATTGACTGGCCCATATGCATCGTTAGCAGGTATGGTTACCGTCTTTGACTCTTTTATTCTCATTCCCAATACTGCATGATCGAAACCAGGTATCACTTGCCCAGACCCTACTATAAATTGAAGAGGCTGTCCGCCAACATTTGAATCAAATACTGTGCCATTAGTAAATGTGCCAGTGTAGAATACATCTACCGTGTCTCCATTCGCCACTATTGGCGATGCGTTGTTTGTTGCCATGTATATACCAATTATTGCAGCTGCTGCTACTATCAATATTATTGAGAGGTAAAGCTTGTTTCCTAGAATTATCTTTGGATCCATAGAATCAACTTGTAGGTATATGATAGCATAAAGCATTTATACCTTGAACAAGTTCCAGAAGCGATGAAAATAGAAGATTACTCGGTTGTTTTTCCGTTAAATTCCTCCAGCTTTCTAATGGCTTCGGATTTTGTCTTTCTAACAACCTTATCCATATGTTCTGGTGGCGAATAAATAGTATAGAACCTTAGATCCTTTTTTGTTGAAGTGTTTATTATGTTATGCCTCGCGCCTGCAGGTACTATTATCGCACTTCCGTCTTTTACTGGCCGTTTTTGTCATTTATAACTGCAGAACTGGTGCCAAATTCAAATCTGAAGAACTGATCTCTATCTCTATGTACTTCCTCCCCTATCTCTTCTTTCGGCTTAAGGCTCATCAGGACACGCCGGCTATGTTCTGCAGTATAGAGCACCTTTCTAAAATTATTATTTTTCTTTGTCTCTTTTTAAAGATCAACATTATATCCCCTTTTCCATTCATAAGACCATTGATCTTGCCTCTTATAACATTTATTTATAGGTTATGCAATATCTTTTTTCTTTAATTGCTCTGGAGTAGATGTT
>CAYWXC010000134.1:0-2148 GCA_964462345.1 Microcaldota archaeon
CTTAATTCCAGCATCCTAACCTTGTATCTCGCGAAGTTATCCCCTTCGTTTCTCACCTGAGTTCTGAAATTTAGCTTTTCATAAACATAATACGGTTTGTTCTTTCGGATATCGTAGGATACTCCAGACCCCCTTAAGACGGGGCCGGTGACTCCAAGAGCCTTTGCTTCATCACTGGTTATGATTCCTACGCCTTTGTTTCTCTCTATGAAAACAGGATTCTTTTCTAGATACTTTTCATACATTGGTATTCTTTTCTCGATGTAGTCGAGCACCTTTATGGCATTTTCCTCAAACCCAGGTGGAAGATCCCGAACGAGACCGCCTATTCGCATATTCACATAAAACATTCTGGTGCCCGTAGCGGCCTCTAGAAGATTGATAACCATATCCCTGTCTTTGAATGTCCACATGAATGCCGTGAATAGCTGACCTATATCATTACATAGGAAACCTATGCTTGCAAGATGGCTTGCTATTCTCTGTAATTCAAGAAGGATTGTCCTAACATACATGGCCTTTTCTTTAACTTCTATACCATAAGCCTGCTCAACAGCTGCAACATAAAGCTCGTCGTACGACATGGGTGCAAAATAATCGAGTTTCTCCATGTGAGGGCATGCTTGCATATACATCCTGTTCTCCAGAAGTTTCTCAACACCCCTGTGAAGAAACCCTATATGGGCTTCCATGTTCTCAATCTTATCGCCTTCAACATCCACAACTAGCCTAAGCACCCCGTGAGTGCTTGGATGTATCGGTCCAACATTGATTCGTACAGGCACATTAATCACTACTCTCGTATGGTGCGTTCCATGCAAAGCTCTTCCTTAGAGGCGCTGCCTTTCCATCCCACTTCTCCAAAAGGAGACGTTTTGCATTTCTCCCTTCTATCTTTATCCCAAACATCTCGCTTAATTCCCGTTCATACCAGTTAGCTCCTTTGAAAAGATGTATTATTGTAGGCAATGAAGGATTTTCAGGTTGTAACTCTATTTCCAATATTTCATCCTTATTCTCACTTATATTCCTCAAGAAATACAATGCCTGTATGTTCTTTACGTAATCGACGGCGGTGATAGCTACAAGGTAATCGAAACCATTTCGCTTCATCTCCCTTATTTGAGGTATCAATTCATTCTTATCAATCTTCAATCTCACCACCAAGCTTCTTCTGAAGCTTCATTAATGCGCCGAAAAGATTCTCTGGCCTCGGAGGGCATCCGGCAACAAAGACATCCACTGGCAGAACCTGATCTATTCCGCGTATTATGTTATAGCTTTCCCACCATGGCCCACCACATGTTGCACATTCGCCATAAGCGACGACGTACCTGGGCTTTGCCATTTGTTCATAAAGACGCTTTATTTCTGGGATTACGGATTTTGTGACCCATCCCGCAACTATCATGACATCGCACTGCCTCGGTGTTCCCCTAAGCAAAAGATATCCTTTCCTTTCAGCATCTATCCTTGGGGATCCGAAATCCATTAATTCTATGGCGCAACAAGCCAGACCAAATTGCATCGGCCATAGAGAATTCTGCCTAGACCACTCTATTAGTTTTGATGAGGTTGTCTTTGTCAGATCTGAAAGCTTTCCGAAAAGCACATTTGGCTTTACTGCCCTCGATTTAAGAGATTCTTCAACAAGCTTGTCCATCTCTGCTTTTGCGTTGATAAATTTATCACTGCTATAATCTAAATCTTCCAATCATCCCACCTTAACAAAAGCCAAGACCGAGAGCTCGGCAATAAATCCAAGAATTGCCAGAGAAAGAATATAGCCACTCGAAACTCCGCCTATCTTATTTCCCGCAAATGTCCAAATTAATATTATTGCAGTTATTATATCAAATGCCAAGAATAGAGAAAAGTAATGTAAATATTCCTTCATGATGCTTATTCTACCCCCTACACTCTCTTCTCCGCTTTCATAGTTTGCATTTTTTACCGAGTTGTCACTGCGTTCAGGTCTTAATAATTTTGAGGTAAGTATCATTGATATTGGAAGAAATGCGCCGAAGAGGAAGAATATCAATAAAGCAAGATACGTTGACGCCATAATTTCCTATATGATATATACTTTAATATTATTTGCGATTGGTATTGTGTATGAAAAGAATGTGTGGTGTGAATATTGGAGCT
>CAYWXC010000135.1:0-2097 GCA_964462345.1 Microcaldota archaeon
GGTATTAACCCCAACATGCCGCCAAATAATATTGCTAAGGCAATACCAATTACAACAAGAGCAAGCTGTACCGAGTCGTTAAAGCTTTTCTTGGATCGTAATGATAATAATCCAAGCAAGGCAACAATTATTATTGCTATGATTGAGGCAATAACTCTAACAGTCTGTGACATCTGGGCCAACGTTCCTAGAGAAAGTAAATAAAAGAGGATTCCGATAATCCCCCCAGAGATAGATGTTATTGAAACGAGTATTATGAAAAATACGATATAAAACCCGAGTGCCTGCTTTGCTGTCCTTTTTGTCTGAAGATACTTCAGATTCGCAAACATCCCGTGATTAGCATAATTTGGCTCTTTGCCCTCTATCTCTGGACTTATCTTTTCCCAGGTTTTATTTATTATGGCAGTTACTATGCCACCACATGTAGCTCCAAAAGCAAATCCAGTGAATATGTTGACTTGTACGTCTAGACTCTCTACTAAGAAAAATATGAGCACTGTTATTATAAAGAATGTAAGAGTTTCAAATGTCTTCTTTTTCACTAAGTACCACCATCCAATAATCTGCTGCCCTTATAAAAATAAGAGATGCTTAACCCCATGAGTATATTGCATACTTTAAGATTATTATTGCTTTGTGTAGTAATATATCATTAAATAATTCTGAAGTAACAACAGATGCAGTTGTTCAGAGAGAAGGATATTATGGAGAAAGTTAGTAGATTAGCAGTAACTGAGGCACTGAAGAATACTGTAGATCCAGAGATAGGTATAAATATAGTAGACCTTGGCCTTCTTTACGGGATAGACATCAATGATGAGAATGAAGTTACGATAAAGATAACGATGACGAGCCCTATGTGCCCAGTCACAAGCATAATATTGGCAGATGTTCAGCTCAGAACAGAGAGCGTTAAAGGAGTCAAGAAGGCTGAAGTAGATCTCATCTGGGACCCAGCTTGGTCTCCAGAGATGATAACAGAAGAGGCAAGGCTTGGAGTTACCTGAATATCAATTGCTCTTTTTCATTATCCCATTAGGAGTGATCTCAAGAGTTATTGGAACGTTTTTGTAACGGGAGTATCTCAGCTTTGATATGGACGCATTAAGGAATTGGCTCTCGTTGCTTTTTCTGTACTTTGAAAGAAGTACGATGCCATCGAACATTGATTCTTCATAAAGGCCTTGAAGATCCACTTTTGTAGGATTTCTCGATTCTATGTTGATTATGCTTGTTACTCCGAGATTCCTGAATGTTTCTACAAGGAAGTTGATTGCACGAGTATAGGTCCTATCATCATCAACCAAGGATCTTAGAAGGCTTATGGAATCCATAACCATGAGCTTTGCATTGTTCGATTTTATGAGGCGTATTATCTCAGCTACAAATATAACCAAATTCTCCCTGCTCTTGAATTCCATGTCCATTACCCTCTCTGCAACATTGAAGGAATTCTTCTCTATCAGTTCCTTCATGCTATCAAATCCTGGAAATGCGGAATTGATGCTTTTAATCAGGGAATTCTTGCTCTGATCTATTGTCATAAATAATGAAGATCTGCCATCTTTTGCGCTATTGTAAGCTACCTCAAAAGAAAGAAGGGTCTTCCCAACTCCAGGCTCCCCTACGAGAAGTATCTGGCTGCCTTCAGGAATCCCTCCTGAAAGTAATTCATCGAGTCCAGGTATACCTGTAGGTATCTTATTCAAGGTTTCGCTCTGAGCCATTATTCCCCACCATTAAAGGCTTCAAAGTACTCTTAATCCAACACATTATACATTCCCACAAATGCTGAAATATTATCCAGAGAGGATTTTCGCTGAAGGTCGGGGACTCATTGAAGTACAAACCTGGTCAAGTTTTTTTGAATTCCTTTGAATTTTGAGTAATCTATCTCTCTGGGATCCCAACCACACCTTTCCGTATGTAATATAAAGAAAGCGATACTCCTATTTAAGCGTTAGCTTTTTAATTATGGCCCATTTAAAAGCTTTGTTAAGATCGTAGGAAAGGAAAAAGAGGGAGGCAAGAAAGCGGTGTGTGGGAAATACGATTAGATTGGGATCTGTGCGTACTTTAAAAATCGCCACTTTC
>CAYWXC010000136.1:0-2080 GCA_964462345.1 Microcaldota archaeon
AGGATATCAGCCCGGAGAATATAATAAAGGTGCTAAATTCAGTAGATATACTAGTAGATAGAACAACAGCCCTGCATGTAATGTCTATTTATCATACTTTCATCACTTCAGAAAGTAAAAGGGATGAAGCTGATTCGATTCTTAAAAATGCGCTCGGTGAGAGATTTGCTGGGACCGCATCAATTACTGCAAAAGAACTGCTCCTCCAACTTGAAAGGACCTTTGAATTTAAGGACATTGATGAAGTGATGAAAAAATATCTTATCTATTATATCTCCACTATGGGAGTTCTTGCTTTCCTCGGGAAGGACATTGATGATAAGGGAGATAGAAATATGGAGGGATTAATCAGTATGCTGGAAGCAATAGACTTCAAGCCAAATGTAGAGATGATATCATATATCAAATCGAGATTTGCATACGGCTTTGCGCCTGCAGTTTATGGATCTGCGATAAATTTCTTGGACATTCTTGGAAAACCAGTGAACACAGAGTCTGTCCTGGGCGTCTTAAAAGGTGCTGGAGTGAGAGGAAGAGAAGATGTTGCAGGATACATCATAACGCTTTGGAAAGAGAGCTCTTAGGTTAAGAAGATTTAGATTTTTGCTGTGATGAATCTCCAATTATTTTCTTTCCCATGTATTCCTGAAGAACCTCTGGAACTTCTATAGTTCCGTCGTCCATGTAGTAATTCTCCGCTATGGCCACGAGAGCTCTATTTGTGGCTATCGCTGTTGAATTGAGAGTGTGTACATATTTGCGCTCCCCACCTTCATCGTATCTTATATCAAGCCTGAGCGATTGCCAGTCCGTGCAATTAGAGCAGGATACAACTTCCCTATACGCATCCTGGCCTGGCATATATGCTTCAATATCAAATTTCTTTGCTGCCACAACTCCGATGTCTCCAGTACATATGTTTACAACCCTATAAGGCAAGCCCAATTTCTTGAAGAGCTCTTCAGAATTTGATAGTAATTCGTTTAGTATCGCCCATGAATCTTCTTTTCTGGAAAATACAAACTGTTCGACTTTATAGAATTGATGCGTCCTGAATATCCCTTTAGTATCCTTACCGTGAGAACCAGCCTCTCTCCTGAATGAAGGGCTTATTCCTATGTATCGCTTTGGGAGATCTCTTGAGGAGAAGAGAGTATCTGCATGCATTGCCGCTATGGCATGTTCTGAAGTAGATATTAAGAAAAGATCTTTTCCGATGGATTCCTGCTTCCCTTTCTCTTCAGGTTCGTTTGCATTGTCAACTTTGTAAAGCGCATCCTCAAAGTCACCAAGCGCTGTAACCCCTTTATAGTACTCTTTCCGCATCATTAACGGAGGCGCTATCAAAGTGTATCCCTTTTTAGAAAGCTCGCTTATCGCGAATTTTATTAAGGCTTGTTCAAGCAGCGCAAGATCTCCTTTTAGGTAGAAGAATCTTGCTCCTGCCACTTTGGCGGCCTGGGAAATATCCAATAAACCCAGATTTGTGAGTATCTCCTCATGATCAGGAATCTTCTTTTTCTTAGCCTCTCCAACTTTTCTCAGCTCAAGGTTTCCGGAATCATCTTCCCCATAAGGGACAGAGTCGTGTAATATATTAGGGAGGTTCCAGAGAAGCATCTCTATGCCTTCGTCATATCTTGGCAGCTTTGATTCAAGTTCTGCTATTTTCTCCTTGATCTTTGCAAGTTCTTCAGACTTCTTACGGATATTTTCCTTTGAATTTGGATCGTTCTTCCCTTTTTTGGCTTCCGTAGCTATTTCCAAACTCCCCTTGTTTTTCAATGCTTGTAGCTGCTGCAGCTCTGTTTTCAGCTTTCTTGACTCCTCGTCTAGGGAGAGCAACTTGTCTATTGGATAATCGCTCCTGCGCTTCTTGAGTGAGGCCCTTATTGCAGTGATATTGTCGCGCACATACCGGGTAGTAAGCATGAAACCAACATTTATTAATGTCCAATATAATATATAAAAGAATTCTCTTTTGGCTTATGCAGGGGTGGCAGAGCTTGGCCAAATGCGACGGGCTTAGGACCCGTTTCCATAGCGGATGCGAGAGTTCAAATCTCTCCCCCTGCAAATT
>CAYWXC010000137.1:0-2003 GCA_964462345.1 Microcaldota archaeon
GGTAGGAGCTCGGATGTTTTATATGTTGTAGATCTGGAAGGAGCCAGGATGAGCGTATGCGAGAGATGCTCAAGAGGCAAGAGCATCGTAAGCAAGATCGGCTTGGAACAGGAAACTCCAACGAGGACATTCGCTCGCGAAGAAGAGCCTGAAGAAGAGGTAGTTGAAGGTTATGGTGAAAAAATAAGGAAGGCTCGTGAGGCTTTAGGCATCCCAATGAAAGTTCTTGCAGAGAGAATAAACGAGAAGGAGAGCAATCTTATCAGGGTCGAGAACGAGAGGACTCTTCCAACAGAGAAACTCGTCCTTAAATTAGAGCGAGAACTAAACATAAAGCTCATCACAAAGCAAAAGCCTTCCCCTGGAAATGGCAAAATCAAAAAGGGAAGGAACGAACCGCTAACACTTGGCGATATTGCATTCAGGAAGGAATCTTCAGATTAGGGTGTATGGTTGTCTGTCAACATCGGCAAGCTTGTCTCAGAGGTCAAGGAAAATATATTATTCGATGAACTATCTGGGAAGAGAGTTGCTGTAGATGCTTTCAACACAATCTACCAATTCCTCTCAATAATACGACAGGCTGATGGAACCCCATTGATGGATTCCAATGGCATGGTGACAAGCCATCTTTCTGGCATATTATATAGAGTATCAAATCTACTTGACCATGACATAAATCCTGTATTCGTTTTTGATGGAATGCCTCCGAAGCTGAAACAGAGAACTCTTGAATCTCGCATGAATAGGAGAAAGGCTGCATTTGAAAATTGGCAGAAAGCGAAGGAGGAAGGCGCTCTAGAAGAAGCCAGATTGTATGCCATGGCAAGCACCAAGATCGACAAATATGTCATAGATAGCTCAAAGAAGCTTCTCGGGCTGATGGGAATACCTTACATACAAGCTCCAGGGGAAGGCGAAGCGCAAGCGGCATACTTCGTCAGGAAAGGGATGGCATACGCAACAGCAAGCCAAGATTACGACTCGTTTCTCTTTGGTTCTGAGGTAGTCATAAGGAATTTTACGATAACAGGGAAGAGAAAGCTACCAAAGAGGAACATTTACGTGGACATTAATCTGGAGAGGATATCCCTTAAAAAATTCTTGGACCACTTCGGCATAAGCAGAGAAAAGCTTGTCTGGCTTGGCCTCCTAGTTGGCACCGATTTCAATCACGGCATAGAGAAAATCGGGCCCATCACTGCGCTCAAGTTGGTAAGGGAAAACAATTCGGTAGCAGAGATTGAGAATGTATTGAAGGAGAAATATAACAAGGAGTTTGATGTCGATCCTAACGAGGCAGCCGCAGTTTTCCTCGAACCCGAAGTTGATGAAATATCCAACAACGACTTTTCAGAAATAATAAGTTCATCAAAGCCTGACAGAAATGGGATCATAAACTTTATGTGCAGCGACCACGGATTCTCAGAGGACAGAGTCGGCAAGGTTGCCGATTCTCTTGTTGCATCAAAGGTCAAAAAAGGCCAAAGGGGCATAGACCGCTGGATGTGAATTGAGAGAGCATGTCTCGAATTGAGACCGAAAAGGTTTTATAACTTTCGATTGATACTACCAATATAAAAAGGTTGTCATATGCAGAAAAAAGTCAGCAAAAAGACAAGAAAGGTAGGTAAGAGCTATAGGAAGAAAGCAGCTTCCAAGCTTAAGAAGGCTGTTAAAAAGAAGGCAAAGAAGAGAAGAAGGTAAGACTCCCTCCTTTTCACAGGAAAGGTTTAATAACCTACCAATGCCAAGCTTACACCGTTTCTTTTTTGGTGATAGCATGGTGCAGGCAAAATTATTAGAGAGTAGAAGTTTCTCGGAAGTTAGAGCAAACAGCTTTACTATTTCTTTAGGTTCGGTTGTCAGAGAATTGCGTGAATGTTCAGGCCTTACAATAACCGAATTAGTAATACGCGGAGGCGCTTCAGGCAGGCAAC
The DNA here is from genome assembly GCA_964462345.1 of Microcaldota archaeon. GTDB lineage: Archaea > Micrarchaeota > Micrarchaeia > Micrarchaeales > CABMGC01 > JAMCSO01. The sequence goes on from CAYWXC010000137.1 coordinate 1,941, forward strand.
TGGTGAACGGAAAGGAACTTACTGATTTAGAAAAAGGCACTCTCGATCCGATAGCTGCTGATA
>CAYWXC010000138.1:0-1999 GCA_964462345.1 Microcaldota archaeon
ATGAGCAAGTCAAAGACAGAGCGGATAACAAGAATGGCAATAAAATATGCAATCGCAAAGAAGAGAAAATCAATAACCATAATGCATAAAGGCAACATAATGAAATACACAGAAGGTGCATTCCGCGAATGGGCATACTCTGTAGCAAAGCGGGAATTCGCCAGGAAGGTAAATATAGATGAAACAGGAACATTGCAGAAGGCCGAATCCAAGATACTCATGAATGATAGGATTGCAGATAATATGTTCCAGCAGATAATAGCAAAACCTGAACTTTATGATATGATTCTGGCTCCGAATCTCAATGGCGATTACATCTCCGATGCCGCAGGTGCTCTCATAGGTGATATAGGGATCTTAGGAAGCGCTAATGTTGGGGATAAGGGGGGAGCATTTGAACCTGTCCATGGGATAGCTGCAAAGTATGCAGGCAAAAATCTGGCGAATCCAATGGGCGCAATAAAAGCAGGATCCATGCTCCTAGAATTTATGGGATGGGACAAAGCATCCTCAATCATCAATGCTTCCGTAAGGTCTGCAATTAAACGGAAGATAGTCACACAGGACATAGCGCGTGCGTGGGGAAAGAAAGGTTTCGGAACGAAGGAATTCGCAGATGCGGTAATCAGAATAATAAATAATTCATAGCGTTATCTTGCTTCCTATTTTGATCATATTTCTTTTTGCTTCTCCTGAATTTATCTCAAGCACATATCTGGACTTCTTTCTTGGATAATAACTCTTGCATTCAAAAAGGCTCTTACACGGGATGGCATCTTCCTCAATATCGACAACCCTGCAGCCTTTGTCAATCCACACTATGTCTATTGGGAACTTCATATTCATCATCCAGATAGGGTAGGAGCCATCCCTTCCAAACATGAAAAGCATTCCCTCATTTTTCTTTATACTCTTCCGGTGCATAAGTCCGAGCATCTGCTTAGAAAAGGAATCTGCAATCATGCATTCAAAGATCTTCATGCCTGCACGTATCTTTCTTCTTTCAAAATTCAATCGTTTATAAAGGATCTTGGTGATGCACATGGCTATCCTCTTACCTCTGCTTGGCTTTGTTCTCTCATGAATTGCTGCAAATAAAATCTGCTTCCCGTCCCCTTTCCTGTTAACCCACTTCCTTTCCATCCGACAAAAGTGTGGAATCCTACAATAGCTCCAGTAGTTGCGCTTATCTCCCTATTAACATAAACTACTCCGGCTTCTATCTTATCAAGAAATTCCTTTATCTCTCCTTTTTTGTTGCTGTACAATCCTGCGGTAAGCCCATATTCAGAGTCATTTGCATTATGCAAGGCTTCATCAAATTTTTTGTAGGTATCTATTACAAGAATCGGCAGGAAGAGTTCTTCATGGAATAGCCTGTTTTTATGTTCTATCTCAATTAGGGTTGGTTCCACATAGAAGCATCCATTACCAAAGTCGACAGAATTGCCTCCGAATATGACTCTTCCAGAGTTCTTGCCTTCTTCTATTGATTCCTTGTATCTTGAAAATGCCTTCTCGCTTATTAGGGGGCCAACGTAATTTTCTTTATTTATTGGATTTCCTATCTTGAATGTCCTCATCTTATCAAGTAATTTGCTTACGAATTCCTCCTTTATAGATTCATTGACGTAAACTCTCGAGGCAGCGCTGCATTTCTGCCCCGAATATCCGAAAGCAGCACTTGCTATTCCCGCAACAGCAATATCCAGATCTGCATACTTGGATACAATTACAGGGTTCTTGCCTCCCATCTCCACAACAAAGATTTTCTGCATTCCTGCAGAAAAGCTTCTAGATATCATTCCCATGCCCGTACTTCTTGATCCGGTAAAGGCTATTCCTGCAACTTTCTTGTTCATCAATATCTCTTCTCCGACCTCGGATCCGGGGCCAGTCACGTAATTGAAAACCCCATCAGGCAATCCTGCTTCCTTGAAAATTTCATATATCTTCAAGCCGGTGAGCATTGCCATGTTGTCCGTGGAAGACGGTTTGA
>CAYWXC010000139.1:0-1962 GCA_964462345.1 Microcaldota archaeon
GGCTAACCATATTCTAAGAAAGAGCTAACTTTATTATTTATATGTTTCATAAATATTTATACCTGGAAATTAGTGATAACATGTTTGAACTCAAAATAGACAATGCAAAGTATTGGAGAGACTGCATCAGCTCAATAGGAAGTCTTGTCGATGAAGGTGTCTTTAATATATCAAAGGAAGGAATTTCCCTAAAAGCAATGGATCCGTCAAGCATAAGCATGGTCTCGTTCCATATGCCAAACAAATCCTTCTCCAAATTCAATGTTGAGGGAAACGCGAATGTTGGCCTTAACATAGAAAACCTAGGAAAGATATTATCAAGAACAAGAGAAAACGAAGCGCTTGTTATAAAGGATACAGATAGCAAACTTTCCATGGAGTTCATAGGGCCAGGGAGCAGAAGGAAGTACAAGCTACAGTTAATAGATGTTAGAAAGAGCGTTGAGAAAGAGCCGAACGTGGATTTTGATGCAAGCATCGAGATGGTTGGAGAGCCGCTTAAGGATATAATAAAGGATGCAAGTCTGATATCTTCGTATATAGCATTCAAGGCTTCAAAGGAGCAATTTGTCGTAAGCGCCAAGGGAGATTCTGGTGAGCTCGAAGCACTCCATGACAAAGAAGGAAGCATGATAAAAACAGTTGAAGTAAAGAAGAATGCGGAGTCAGTATTTAACCTTGAATTTCTGGAGAACATGGTGAAATCGTGTCCTTCTGGGAACAGCATAAATATATCATTAAAATCCAACGAGCCGCTGAAGCTCAGCTATAACATAGGGGATGCTGAAATAGTTTATTACCTTGCACCTTACATGGAAGAGTAATCTGATTCGATGCAGATTTTTATAGACCTTATGCCAAGGAGTGAGGGTTTCTTTATATCTATTTATCTTTCGGAAACCCAATCACTCTCTTTTGATTACACTTTGAAAGGCCGCAGGATCATTAAACAGGTACTTCTTGAGGATCCGAACGGGAAATTGCACAACCAAGGGCCTCTCCCTTCAAGAAAGGTTCTGAAAAGCATTGATGGAAAGTTCTCTGGATTCCTGGAAAGATCATGGGCAGATAGAGTAAGAGAAGGATCCATTACTGATGGCGTCTGGAGAACGGTTTGGGAAAGTTATCTGTCAGAGCCAATAATAAAGAAACTTCAAGAGTTATCGGGGCAGATATTTGAAAGGTCTGAAAGCGGCCAGTTTGATAAGATCCTTGACGAACTAGACAAATATCTTTTAAGGGCAATAACTGTAGAGGGTTCTGATGAGCCAGTAGAATACAAGATTGCATGACGTGTCTTGCCAAAGTGAAGAAACACATATGAGGTTTTTGTTCTAAAGAATTAACAGTGAATTGATGCACAGAATATCTTTTGCAACCACCAACGAGGGCAAGATCAAATATTTCAATAGGATACTCTCCGAATATGGGATAGAAGTTGTGCCTTCGCGTGTAGAGATGCCTGAACCAAGGAGCTATGATGTTGGTGAGATAGCAGAAGCAAAAGTCAGATACGCATCATCCATAATAAAAGATGAGTGCATAGCCCTTGACTCTGGATTCTTCATATCTGCGCTCAATGGCTTTCCAAGGACATTTGTTAACTTTGCCCTTGATTCCATAGGCATAGGTGGGTTTTTGAAATTGATGGAGCAGGAGAAGGACAGACGATGTGCGTTTAAGAGCTGTCTCGCTTATATTGATAAAGAGGGATCTGTGAAGAAGTTTTACTCTGAAGCAGAGGGAGCCATTGCTATTGCTGCAACAGACAACAAGCCAGATTATGCGTGGTCTGATCTCTATAGGATATTTATACCCAAAAATAAAGAGAAAACATTGTCGGAAATGAGCAAAGAAGAATATGAAGATTGGTCAGGCAACCTTGAGAGCTGTGAGCATTCTTTTGCAGAGTGGTTCGTGAATAAAGGAGAACAATATGGAGATAGAAGAAAGGATATTGAA
>CAYWXC010000140.1:0-1934 GCA_964462345.1 Microcaldota archaeon
TCGCTTCTGCTTACGATGCAGCCAAAGCAGCGGTATCTGCAACTCCGAGCTTCTTCTCAAAGATTCAGGCAAGCGTTGTAGCATCTGTAACAAATTCAATAAAGGGTATTTCAGAAACATTGGAAGAAGCTGCAAAAGCAAATCTGATGCTTTTCCCACCAGACTCAGGCACAACTGAGAAGCAGCCTTCACTAAAGGTAGTGCCTCCGAAGGTATCAGAATCAGATAAAATAAAGCAGGAGATCGAGAAACTTAGTAGCTCAATCCCTGAAAAGTTGCTAAACGGCAGATACGATACAAGGAAGGAACGCAAAGAGGCAGGAAGAATAAGCAGACAAATAGAAATCCTTGAATCTGGGCTTGCAAAGAGAGATGCTCTTTCCAGAGCAGCAAGAACTACTGAAAGTGCAATCAGGAAACCACAGCAGAGATTAAGGGCCTAAATCTTCTTGCAATTTTGTTTTTTATTTTTTGCCATAAAAAATAACGGGACGATGGCAATATGGCTATAACAAAACAGGCAAGGCCTGTCTCTAAATATGAAAAAGAAACCAGAATTGGAAATCTCCTAATTGAGCTGGTATCTGATGTCAACAAGGTTAATTGCAGGGCTGATCTTGTAGAGCGCGCTTCCCTTTCATTTTCGATAATTAATGAATTTGCTATAGAAACTGGATTAAAAACGAGGCTGAGGTTTGTCTTAGACGATCCTGACTCCGCAATAATTAGATCAAGTGAGAACAAACAAGGGAAGATAAATTGGAGAGCCTGGTACGTCAGCATTGTGGAATTCGGAATGGGAAGATTGTTTGAGGAGATAGGTTCTGGAATGGCAAAACCGCTAAACAAAAAGACACATTTTAAAGTTCTCCATGACGAGGTTCTTTTCGGTTATGTTTTCTCAATAAGGCTCGATAATAACACCATGCCAAGATTTGTTGATGGAAAATGGACAAGGGAAAGTGGCCACAGAATGAATATCTCAAAAGCGGAATCTGACGCAGAAACAGAATGGACTGTTTATAGGATGGGAAATCACAATGAAGGGATACGTAAGGTAAATGTGGATCACAGACAGATGCTTTTAAGCAGTCTCCACAGGGGCCTTAACACTCTTTTAAAAATTCAGGAAATGGGTAGCTAAATGGATACAAAGAAGATAAGGACATCTGAGTTGAGTTTAGCTGCCGATGCAATAGGGCGCCGTATAGGGATGCAAATAGATATCAGCGGACCTTATCATGAAAAATTCACAAAAGCTTTCGGAGAGCGCTCTCTGGCTCTCGGCGGGCGATTGTCTGATCTTGTATCTGTAATTCTAGGGGGAAACGTGGCTGGCATTGTTGCTTTGTTTCCAAGCAATATGGATGACAGCTCTGTAATAATGGCTGAAAAGGATAGAATAACAGGAAAGAGATACATTCACAAGGTTATTGCCGATTCCGGAAAGATCTTGTTTGTTGACCTATTGGAAGCGGCAGAAAAAAGAGATTAATTAACTACATCAATAATAAAGATTTTTGCATCGAGATATCACATGTGGTATTATGGCGCAGGGAGAAGGAATTGTGTTAAAGTCTAATCTTCTGAATCGAGTTGTATTTCCAGGCATAATGCGTGACGGTGGAAATGTCATCGTCAAAAAGGGTGACTTAAAGAATCTGCACAGGGATGCGCTTCAAGCTGAGACTATGGGGGAATTCTTAGGGCTTGGAACTGCAATACTCGGCGCAGCTGCGCTCTACTCTCACATTAATCTCGCTGGAGATATCTTCGGATCAACGCTAGCGGCGGCTGGGCTGACTTCTTTTTCAATAGCCTTGTATGCTGCCATGCGGGAAAAGAGTATATCTGCACAGCTAAACGGGAAAAACAATGGTGGCGTGCCGTAGCCCCTCTTCTGTTTTAGGTGACATTAGACTTAGCGGCATTTT
>CAYWXC010000141.1:0-1905 GCA_964462345.1 Microcaldota archaeon
CAGGAGAATGCAGTTACTATAATAAAGAAAGCGGCAAAGCAGCACAGGAATGTGCTTTTAATAGGGGAGCCAGGAACTGGAAAGACGATGCTTGCCCAGGCTATGGCTGAATTGCTTCCTATCGCTTCACTAGAAGATGTTCTCGTTTATAAAAATACTAACAATGAGAACAATCCACTCGTAAAGGTTGTACAAACCTATTCTGATTCACAGGTCTCTGGGAAAGCTCTAGGCGACGGGCAAGGAAGGCAGCTTGTGAATAAAGAAAGAGTAAAGATGAGGGTCGATTCACAGCATCAAAATACAAACATATTCCCTATACTAATATTGATTGTAGCAATACTTCTCATAATATCCTTAACTAATCTGGTACCGACGTTAATAATGGCTGTCCTCATAGCTGGAACATTCCTCGTCGGCACAGTAGTTCTATTTGTCAATGGCTTTAGACGTGCCGGAGGAATACTCCCAGGCGTGTTTGACTCTAACGAACCAAAACTAATAGTTGACAATACTGGCATGTCGCATGCTCCATTCGTGGATGCAACAGGATCAAAGGCCGGTGCACTATTTGGGGATGTTAAGCATGATCCTCTTCAGTCTGGCGGTTTAGGGACCCCTCCACATCTTCGTGTAGAGAGTGGAGCAATACACAGGGCAAACAATGGCGTCTTATTTATAGACGAAGTTGCTGATCTCGAAGCCAGATCACAGCAGGAGTTGCTAACTGCATTGCAGGAAAAGAGATACAGCATAACAGGGCAGAGCGAACTTAGCTCTGGCGCAATAGTTAAGACAGAACCAGTTCCATGCGATTTTATACTTGTTGCAGCAGGAAACTTACAGGATATACAGAAGATGCACCCTGCGTTGAGATCTAGGATAAGGGGATATGGATATGAAGTTTACATGGAATCCTCAATGCCAGACACAGATGCCAACAAGGAAAAACTGATCAAGTTTATAGCCCAAGAGATAAAGAAGGACAAGAAGATCCCTCCCTTCAATTATGATGCCTGTATGGAAATAATCGAAGAAGCCAAAAGAAGAAGTGGCAGAAAGAACAGGCTTACTCTGATATTGAGGGATTTGGGCGGATTGATAAGGGCAGCTGGAGACATAGCTGTTGAGGATAATAAAAAAGTCGTGACAAAAGAGGAGGTTCTCAAGGCAATGAGGCTTGCAAGACCAATCGAAGCGCAGTTTGTTGAGCAATCTCTTGATTACAGGAAAGATTACAAGATCTTCAAGACTTCTGGATTTGCCATAGGCAGGGTTAATGGCCTTGCAATAGTTGGTTCTTCTTATTTATCTGCGGGAATAGTACTTCCAATAGTTGCAGAGGTTACTCCTGCAAGCTCCAAGACTGAAGGTAAATTGATACCTACTGGAAAGCTTGGCAAAATAGCAAAGGAAGCTGTAAAGAATATCAGCGCAATAATAAAGAGGCACATGGGTAGGGATATGGCAAATTACGACGTCCATGTTCAATTCTTGCAAACGTATGAAGGAGTTGAAGGGGATAGCGCTTCAATTTCTGTTGCTGTTGCAGTGATATCTGCCTTGGAAGGCATACCTGTGGATCAGGAAGTTGCTATGACCGGATCACTATCTGTAAGAGGGGATGTGCTTCCAGTTGGCGGAGTTACTAACAAGGTTAATGCTGCAATAGATGCTGGTATGAAGTATGCAATAATTCCTGAGAGCAATGCAAAGGATATCAATATTAATAAGGCTAACATGAAAAAGATAAAGATTATACCAGCAAAGAACATAGCAGAAGTTCTCGATGTGGCTCTTAAGAAGAGCCCAAGAAGGGATGCGATGGTAAAGGAGCTAAGGCATTATATCCTTAGCGATTCAAAGGAAAAGGAGCCTCTGATCGTCGAAACAGAACATAAAGAA
>CAYWXC010000142.1:0-1876 GCA_964462345.1 Microcaldota archaeon
CAATATTTATCTTTTTCATGAGAATATGTAATGGTGCTGCTTATGGAGATTCTTGATTCATCATGGACAGAAAAGTATAGGCCTTCACAGCTTGGACAGATCATAGGGCAGGAAGCGATAGTTGAGAAGCTTAAGGCATTTGCTGATGCAAAGAACTTTCCTAACATGATCTTTTCAGGACCTGCTGGAGTTGGAAAGACGACGTCCGCGATAGCTTTGGCAAAGGAACTCTATAAAGACAACTTAAATGAGGCATTTCTTGAACTTAACGCTAGCGACTCTAGAGGAATAGATGTGATAAGAGGGAGGGTTAAGGAGTTTGCAAGAACCATACCATTATCTGGAGGAATGGTAAAGATAATATTTTTGGATGAGGCTGATGCACTGACTCCAGAAGCCCAGCACGCATTGAGAAGAACAATGGAAAAGTATTCTGCAACAACCAGATTTATACTAAGCGCGAATTATGCAAGCAAGATAATAGAGCCAATACAAAGCAGATGCGTTGTCCTGAGATTCAAGCCATTAAAAGAGGAAAATATGAGGGATTATATCAAGAGAGTTGCTGAGGGAGAGAATCTAGAAATTGATAGTAAATCCGCTGAGGCTCTCATATATGTTAGTGAAGGAGACCTTAGAAAATTAACAAATGTTCTTCAGAGTGCTTCGGTTTCTAGGAAGAATGTTACAGAAGCCTCGATTTATGATATAGCGGCAAGAGCAAGGCCAAAGGAAGTGATAGCCATGTTGAGATACGCTCTCTCTGGTGATTTCATAAAAGCAAGGAACGAATTGAATACCCTTGTTCTATCATACGGAATGAGTGGAGAAGATGTATTGCTGCAATGTTATCGAGAGGCATTGAATCTTGACATTGATGAGAAGCTAAAGCTCAAGCTGATAAGTTCAATAGGAGATTACAACTTTAGGATTGTTGAGGGAGCTAATGACAGGATCCAGTTGGAATCCATGCTCGCTAGATTTGCTCTCCTTGAAAAGGTAGAATAATGGTAGTTTTAGGAGTTGACATTGACGGCACCTTGGCAGATAGCGTGAGTCCCGTAGTGAATAGCCTGAATCTGAGCCTTGGAACAAGTATCATGATTAGCAATGTGAGGGATTACTATCTTTCAAAGGTATTCTCCGGAATAAGCCATGAAGAAGTGCTAAGAAGATTCAGCGACGCGTGGAAAGATTGGAAAAGCATCAGGCTTGTAGATGAGTCTATACCGCAAATAATGGCTATACTCTCAAATAGATTCAAGATATGCATAACAACAGCATCTGTTGGAAGCGGGAAAAACATACAGAAATGGCTTGAGATGAACAACATACATTTTGATGAGTATATACAGGTAGATCACGTTGATAAGAAATCGGATCAGGAAGTAGATGTCTTTATAGATGATTTCCATAGGGTTGCAGAAATGGCAGTGTCATCTGGTAAGAGAGCAATTATCTTAAGACAGCCATGGAATGAGGATTTTCTTGAGAGGAATCAAGATAGAAGGATAATGGAAGCATATAGCTGGAATAGCATAGAAAGGATTCTCAGATTCCTTTAATTTCCTGCACTCTTTACCCTGCCCTTCAACGAAGCGCTTATTAGTATGCGGGAAAGATCGTTTGAGTGTAACTCTATTCCCTGTTCTGAGCGCTTTATCAATGCTGATTCTACTTTTATGTAGTCGCCTGGATGCATATCTGCAGAACTTCTGCTTGAATCTCCCCATAGTACAAGCCGTATTTCAGATCTACCATCAGTAAGTGTGCAATCAGATACCCCACTCTGTGATCCATTGAGGTTTACAAAATAGCGTATAGGACCTAGGCTTGAGACTTTTCCTATGACATCAACATACCTATCTCCAGACTC
>CAYWXC010000143.1:0-1873 GCA_964462345.1 Microcaldota archaeon
TTAAAGAGGAGCTTAGTTCTGATTATAATAGATTAATAGATCGTCTTGAGATAATCGCCGAAAGACAAGAGAACTTGCGTGAAGGCAGGTTCTCCGTTGTTCTAGGAGGATCTTTACTCTTTTCTGACCTTTCTATTGCGATATTAAACATGGGGCATAATAAAGCAAATCCTGATGGGATTTATACGATTGTACTGAGCATTGGGTTTGTCTTTGGGGGAATGTATAAGATAAAGAAAAGCAAGAAAGAAGACAGTGGGACAGAAAAATGATAGATTTAAATTAGCATGAAAATACACATCTTCCCTTAAATAGATTTATAAATCATGATCTACATATTAATCTTCATCAATTAAGTGTTTTCCTTGAATACAGAAGAAGATTCAGAACAGTCGTTTTGCAATTCCTGCTCAATTTGAGATGACTAGATATGTCTGGTATTGATCGAATAGTAGTTTCATGTATGGACAGAAGACTTGGAGAGTATCTTGACGGATTGAATGATGGAAAGACCGTATTTCTTAGAAATGCTGGAGCAAACATAAAGAGCTTGGAGCCATCGATAAAAGAATTGATGGCAAAATACAGCATTAAGCGAATACATGTCGCAACCCATACCGATTGCGGTGGCATGAATGTCATATCTAGTTCCGTAGGCAAAAAAGAGAGTGTTAGCAAGCATATATGGGAGAACCTTGTGGAACAGTTCTCCGAAGTAAAATTTGAGAATAGAGACGAACTTGAAAGAAAGAATGAGGTATTGCAAAAAGAAGCCGCGAAGAAGATTGCTGGCGAAGGAGTAGAAGTAAGCTCAGAACTGATAGACGTAAATGTGATCAATGCTTACACAAGAAATAATGAACATACTGTTGTTATAACAAAACCCTCTTGCAAAAGATACGGGGAGATAACCAGCATGCTTAATATAGGAATATACAATGCGTATGTCGTACAATCAAGCAACATTGACAATATTATAGCAGACATAGAGATAGTAAAGAATTATCTGAATGTTGTCAACATGGAATTCCTTGCGTTTGACAAGGATGAGTACCTTCAGACAATAACAGATATGATGAATGAGAAGGACAAAGAATTCATGGACGACAGCATGATGATCTCTTTCATAAAAGCAAAGAAGTAAGAGAGAATTTTCCTTTTCCTTACGCTTTAATGAGGCAATAGATATGAGATATGAACAAAAACCAAGAGTAAACGTTGCATGTGTAGATTATAGGGTTAGCCCTATTCTTGACAAAAGAAATGCAGCAAATTCATTGAGAGGACCTGTGATTAATGTAAGAAATGTAACTGGAAGTCTGACAGCTGCTAAAGAAACGCTACAGTATATAGGAAGAGAGAACAATGGCTCTTACATTAACTCCATGACACATAGAGATTGCAAGGGAGGCCAGCTTATTGTTGACGTACAGAAGGATAAAGCGAAGCTTCAGATAAGCGAAGACGCAAAGATGGTATATGTTGATCCTTTCAAAGATTATGCACTTAAATCTATAAAAGGCTTCGAAGTTGCTGCGGTTGCAGTAAGGATAGCAACTGCGTACAGGATAGGAATACCCCTTCAGGCCCTGAGTGCAGAATTGATAGATGTACCTCAAGGATCTGCAGGAACAAATGTACTTGCAGTAATACCACCATCTGATATTATGTACAGATATTTTGAAGAGGAGGCCAAACTTAAAGGTCCTGGATTGCATGTCTACGTCACACAGATGTTCCATACGAACGAGATTCGAAGAGACGCGGATCTTGCAATAGGAATACTAAATCCAGATAGAGTTGTGGTTCTCACTTCTGAAAAAGGAGGAACATTATTTACAGAGACTATTGCTCCAGATCCAAGAGAGCTTGA
>CAYWXC010000144.1:0-1842 GCA_964462345.1 Microcaldota archaeon
AAAAAGGAGGAACATTATTTACAGAGACTATTGCTCCAGATCCAAGAGAGCTTGAGAAAGTGCTTAGAAGCTCTGATCTTTATATCGAGTCCAGAAAGGCAGCGCGAGATATTAGGATGTGAGAATTAGATCTCACGATCTTCGCCTATCTGTCTTTTGAAGCGTTGTTAGATTTCAGCGCGTTTCTTGTTGCAAGCGATCTCCCGAATCTTTCAGCGGCCATCTCGAGAGCTTCGGCTCTTCCCAATGCCTTGTATAATGTTGATCCTATCGCTGCAACGCCATGGGCCTCTAGAACCACTACGGTAGAGCCTTTACCGAATTCAGCTGCTACAGATTCTGCGAGTTCTTCAGATCCATTCTTCAGCCTGCCTACGACGCCAACTTTGCCCACATAGTACTCTGGCTCTTCCATGCTATTGAGAGCTTTATTAAGGCCAAAAAGACCGCTTTCAAGCCTCTTCTTCTCTTCAAGTCCATTCTCCATAAATGCATCAAACAATGAAAGAGTATGGATTGGATGAGGATGCACTAACGCATGCACCTCTGGCATTAATTTATATGTTGCAGCGTGCATCTTCCATTCCGATGAAGGTTTTGCATTCCCCCAGATTGCTTTCCCATCAAGAGTTATTAGAGAGAGATCTTCCACAGTGAGATTAATTTTGTCTCCGGAGAGAATATCATCTTTCTTTGAAGCGCCACCGGGAGTGATGAGAATAGAGCCATCGCTTAGCCTTACACTTATGTTTCCAGAAAAGGTATCTATCATACGGTGATAATAAAGCCTTTTCACAACATCGAGAATGGCTCTTCCAGCACGCCCTATTTCTTTATCATCATACATGGAATCTTCCCCATTTTATATTTGACAATGTTTATTATATGATTATTGTTGAATGGTTATTGGTTATATTATGTCTGCAGTCTCTACTAATGTTATCCCCATAAAATGGAACGACGCGACGGAAGAAATCGTATGGCTCGATAATTCACAGATTCCGTGGGAAGAAAAGTATATCTCTTCCAGAGATCTCCGAAGATTGATTAAGGCGATACAGAGCTTAGAGATACGTGGAGCCCCAATTCTTGGAGAAGCTGGAGCATATGGCACAGCAATGATAGTGAATAACTCGTTGAATTCAAATAATGATATACTTCAGAATGTGGTGCAGAAAGGAGATATCCTGGCAGCATCAAGACCTACGGCAGTAAATCTTGGTTGGGGAGTAAAGATGATACAAGATTCAGTAAAAAAAGCAATTGATGAAGGGAAAAACCCAAGTGAGGTCAAGAAAATTGCATTGGATTCTGCAAAGAAGATACAAGAAAATAACATAAAAGCGACGTATGAGATAGGAGAAAATGGAAAAGAATTGATACACGATGGAGATGTTATAATGACAGTGTGCAATGCCGGAACGCTGGCGTGCGATGGCTTGGGAACCTCTACAGCGCCATTAAGGGCAGCGTGGGTTGCTGGTATACAATTCAGAGTTCTTGCAACTTATACTGCGCCATTATATCAGGGCGCCAGGCTGACTGCATGGGAGTTGCATAAAGACAACATACCTGTACAAGTAATAACAGATAACATGGCAGGGCATCTGATGAGGGAGGAAAAGGCAACTGCAGTTTGGGCGGGTGCGGACAGGATACTTGGCAATTCTTCAGATGAGAGCGGAACTGTTTATAATAAAATAGGGACATTTGGGCTGGCGCTTATGGCACGGGAACTTGGAGTCAAGATGTATGTAGCAGCACCAACATCGACAATAGATCCAAGAAGCAAAGTAGCGGATGTAAGAATAGAACAAAGGAAGGCTTCAGAAGTTGAAACTC
>CAYWXC010000145.1:0-1819 GCA_964462345.1 Microcaldota archaeon
TAAGGGATATATTACTTTCTGCGTATTGATATGTAGTGTGGCATATTCATCCACCATATAAATGCGGTGGTTTTCTATGCCATACTTGATAAAAGATTCAATCTTGTTTTTGATTCTAGCATTGATAAAAACATCATTGAGAAGATAGCAATATTCCCTGATTGATCGAAACTATAATATAACGGCTTTTGGCTAACTACAATATAGCATTTAAATAATTTGGCTGAAAAATAGGTATTATCTGGTTCTGCTGTGAGGTTTTATGATTAACATTTATCTGACAATAGCGCTCTCCGTAGTGATGGGGTTCTCAGTCTTTTTGTCACTCCCGATAGTATTCCATAGAAAAACAGGCCGTAAGAAGTTGTTATTTTATAACGCGATCGCCATAGGCATACTTGTATTCTTGCTTATGGATATGTATGGAGATGTTGCAGCAGACTTTGGAAGTACAATTATAACAAATCCGATGGAGCTCGTATTCCTGCTTGGATTCGCCGCCGCATTTCTCTTCTTTATAATGCCTAGGAGCAGTAGAGACCCTTCTGAGAACCCTAAAAGAACATCCATTCTCGCGGCAGTCGGAATAGGATTCCAGAATCTGACAGAAGGGCTTGTCTTTGGATCCGCAGGGGCTGCAGGACTTGTTTCAATATACACAATTGCAGCGATAGGATTCATACTACAAAACATAACTGAAGGATTCCCAATAGCGGTTCCCCTTATCGGATCAAAAGAGAAGATTAAAAAGAGATTCGTATCTGGAGCTTTCCTTATTGGTGGGATGCCTACAATAATAGGCACCCTTATTGGGCTTGTCTTTTACTCCAAGATGTTTATAGTATTTTTTGATGCGATAGCAGGGGCTGCCATTCTTTATATAGTGCTCGTCCTATTCCATGTAAATATCAATAAAGGCATAGAGGAGAAAAACGAAAAGGTTGTCTGGCTAACATACTTTGGAATATTGATTGGTTTCGCTATCGCATTCGTTGTAAATTATATGTGACATCCCCCACCCGTAAACAGTGTGGGCTTCCTCTGCGTTCAGGTAAATTATATTTAAGTCAGCTGGCCAGATGTTCTGGTATAGCTGCTGCGGCTATTGCAATTGCAGTTAGGCTTCCGAGTATCAGGAATGCGCTGAATGCCAGAACAAGTATTATCCATAGCATGCTCTTATTCTTTACACCAGCCTTTGCCCTATCCAACATAACAGTAATAGGATAGCCGAGAATTCCAGCCATTCCGAATAGAGTGTAAAGCCCAAGCAATGCTATAGGTATTGTTGTCAGGCCGAATGCATATCCTTCATAACCATAGAAGATAGTCATTATGCCAAGCATCATTGCGAAGAAGCCGACATGCTGGAGGTTTAGCCCAGACTTAAGAGACCACGCAAAGCTGATGAAGAGAAGGCCTACAAGAGGATAGATATCGTAAAATAGGATATTGTAATTTCCAGGCAAAGGCCATGTGAACTGCCCGAATATCCCAGTTATGAAAATATATGCGCCAAGTGCGGCAAGAGGCAAAGAACCAGACGGAATATTGAGATTGTCTTTCTTGCCTTGTTTGTATGACCAGAAACTGTTTAGTGTTATATAAAGAATTATGAAGCCTATGAAACCCAGGGCAAATAACTGGCTTGTGAGTATGTCTATGAATGCAACCATCTAACCACAATAAAGCCTCAAGATTTAAGAATTAAATACCTATGCTATGAAGCCAGTGAAAGCTTCAATAATTTATTGCCTTTTATATCAAGATCAGCCATCGTACCAGTTATCCAGTGGAAAGCTGCGTATAAATAACTGTT
>CAYWXC010000146.1:0-1790 GCA_964462345.1 Microcaldota archaeon
TTCCACTTCCATAACGGAACCACTTTTATTTTCTTCCCATTTTGCACTAATTCGTCCTCTTGGTTAAATGTAAATATTGCACCTTCTTTCAAGTCAAATTTGTTCAATGCCTCAGCCAATCCAGTCAATTCTCTTCCCTTATTATCTTCATTTAATTCGTAACAGACCTGTATTGCCATCTTTATCTTGCTTGCCTCTTTCACTAAGAAGTCGCACTCACGATTATTTTCCGATTTGAAATAGAATATCTGCTTGTTATCTCTTCTTAGAAAAATATACGCCAGATTTTCAAGCATTCTGCCCTTGTTCTCTGAGAATGATACAGAGTTGGCTGCACACAACCCATTATCAATAGAATAAACTTTCTTTGGATTTACCATCTGTTTTTTCAAAGAATAATCAAATTTCGGTACCGTAAAGATCAGATAGCTGTCCTCAAGATAAGATATGAAAGAGGATACAGTATTTACGGAGCCGAGTGCAAAGATATTCTTTAATGCGTTGAAAGAGAATTCTTTTCCGACGTTAGTTAGCAGGTAGAGAGCCATCTCATTTAAAGCTTTGGATTCTCTTATGCTATGCCTTGCGACTATGTCTCTCTGTATCACATCGGTGAATAGTTCCCGTAATATTTCAGGATCTTTGTACTTAAGATATTCAGGAAATCCGCCTTCCTTCAGGTATATTTCAAACTCATCAATGTTCTCTTCTCGTTTTTTGAATAGTACATTCTCCTTGAAAGAAAAAGGGAATAGTTCTACATTTACATGCCTACCAGTCAACCGTGTACCTAACTCCTTGCTCAATAAAGAAGCATTCGAACCAGTTATAATGAACTTCTTCTTTTTATCCAGCCTGGACCTTACAAAGATTTCCCAACCAGTTATATTTTGTATTTCATCAAAAAGGTAAAAAGTACTCTCGCCGAATTCTTCCTTATATATCTCGTCGAGCTTTTCGAAATCGGATAATTCAAAGCCCGTAAGCCTTGTGTCTTCAAAGTTTAAGTAATTGAAGCGCTTAATCTTCTTTGAAAGTTGATGCATTAATGTACTCTTTCCACACCTTCTTATTCCAGAGATGATCAATGCATGTTGCAGCTCAGTGTTTATCTTATCAGCTATTTCGCGCTCCACGCCCAGCTCTAAATCACCAAAAGCTTCCTTTTGAGACAGTACAACTTCCCTCAGGGTTTCTTTGAGTATCATGTTTGGTTAATTGTATCCCAAGTATTTAAATCTTCTCATTGCTAATGAGAAAGTCTGTGCATTAATAATGCACGTATATGCTTGGCTGCATTCTTCTACAGCAAGGGCTTAAGCAGCCATTTGGTACAGCTCCAAGCTTTGCGTATCTCTCCTTTGCATTTGTCTAGAGGTATTTGAATTTTCTTATTAGATGCCTACACTGCTCTTGCCGCAGAGCCATCTAAGAGTAGCTGGATCATTATAAATGCATGTTGAGTAATCAAAGTTTATCTCATTGTCTTTCTGTACATTGAGGATTGTTACCAACACCGCTCTGCTCATTAACCCAACATTCTGATTGCAGGAATAATTTACAGGTATTCTCCTGCCAAGCATCTTTCATTCAAATCTGTTAGGTCCCATCTAAAAATAGTGATCATCATATTATCTTGTCTTTGTCTGAGTGTAGGTTATCAAAGGATCCTTGAAGTCATGATGGGCTCTCCCTTCTTGATGAAAGATGAGGCGAAACATCCCGGTCCATACCAATCGTTTTTGACATAAAACGTGGCTTGCTTTCGAAGCTTAAAGGCGCCTTGGCCG
>CAYWXC010000147.1:0-1784 GCA_964462345.1 Microcaldota archaeon
TCTCCAACGAACTTAGATACCAGTTCTGGTCCAGATATAGAGATGAAATTAGCATCACTCTCGTTTGCCACCGCCTTCGCAAGCATGGTCTTTCCTATTCCTGGAGGTCCATACAATAGAACTCCTTTTGGTGGCTCTATTCCAAGCCTCTCAAAGAGCTGGGGGTATCTAATTGGAAGCTCTACCATCTCTCTTATCTTCTGTTTAGCATCATCCAAGCCTCCTATGTCTTCGTAGTGAACCTCTCCTATTCTCACCACAGATTCAGAGACTGGCTCTTCCTTTACAACAAAATTGGTATCCTTTGTGACTCTGACTATTCCGTGTGGCATGACCTGAACAACCAAGAAGTTGAATACAATTCCAAACATCGGTATTGGTATCGAATCTCCTTTCTCCAGAGGCCTATTCTCAAGCCTTCTCTTTGCGTATTCCGAGAAATCTGGGGAAAGGGGTGGCCTCTGTCCTGGAGGGGGTGCAATGACAACTTTGTCAGCATCCTTCGCTTCCGCCTTTGTAACGAAGACCTTGTCACCTATTCCGACCCCAACATTCTGCCTTAGATAACCATCAATCCTTAGAAACCCAAGCCCCTCATCGCTAGGGTGCGCCTGCCAGACTATCGCTGCAGTTGATCTCAGTTTGCCTTTAATCTCGATTATATCTCCAGATACAAGGTCAAGCGCCTTTCTTGATTTTGAGTCTATTCTAGCTATGCTCCTTCCTGAATCTGTGACTAAAGCATCAGCTACGGTAAGCTCTATACCATTTGCCATCTATTGCACCATCATAATAATTGCAGAAGAATTATATACTGAACGCATAACCTTTATATTTCTTTGAGAGGCAACACGGTCATGCCAATAAAGGAATATTGCCTCTATTAAGAGATACCTATTCAATATTTATAAGGTTTTCGGGGTAATCTACCTTCTCATAATCAATATTGCCAGAGCCATGGTCTATCTCGCCTTGCCTCAAAGAATAACTCTGGATTCACGCTTTCATCCTTCCTTGGGTCATAGTTTGGAAAACGATCTTTTCTGAACGCTTTTTCCAACATCCTATCAGCAAGGAACTCCGATAGGTCTTCATCAACAAGCACATCTGGCAATCTTTGATATGCTGCCATCGCCAGCTTTTCCACACAGTCCCACATATGAAAGCCAGCAACCCTCAACGAAGAGATATCTCCAAGCTGTTTTAATATGTTTTCCTGGTCAGGATATGTGAATTCTCTATCTTCTCTTCTTGTCCTATGCTTATTTTCATCAATTCCTACAAAAATTACTTTATCCTTTTCTCTAACTTCCAAAATATCTGATATTTTTGTATTGTCAAGAAGAGCGAAGTAAACTTGAAATCCTTGTTTCCTATACCTAATATTTATGCACTCATTCAGTGTGTTTACATACTCCTTCTTATAATTTTCATAACTCGATATCTGGTTGCTTCTCCTCAATTGTTCCTCTTCCCAACCTCTCTTTATCTCAAAATCAAGTATATCCTGCTGCGGATAAAGGAAGATGAATGCACTTCTACTCCCGACTGGTTTTACGCGCACTAGCTCCGCCGCATTTTTCATTCTCATAAATCCACACAAGCACTCTATGGTTCCTGATATTTATGCGTTAAGACAACCAACTTGTAATTTTTGGAGAAAGCCCACACATATTTATATATCTTTTTATCTACAATAATCTCGTAGTAAATCCTTATTCATACTTTCGATTAAATCTACTATTAGAGGATGTTTTATATGGGAAAATTCCCGATGGCCGATA
>CAYWXC010000148.1:0-1774 GCA_964462345.1 Microcaldota archaeon
GCATATAGTATTCTTCTTTGAACAGGTTTTAGTCCGTCCCTGACATCAGGAATTGCTCTCCCTATAATGACGCTCATTGCATAATCTATGTAACTTGTTTGCAATTCTTCCTCTAAAGAAACATCAATTACGTTCATTTTTATCATACGTCGAGAGATTTAACTTCTTCTGCATGTTCTTGCAAGAACTTTCTTCTTTGAGGTATGTCAAGACCCATCAATATTGTGAATAATCTATCTGCTGATTCTGCATCAGATATTACAACTTTTTTGATCAGTCGGTGGCTAGGATCCATTGTCGTTTCCCATAATTGTTCCGGATTCATCTCTCCGAGACCCTTGTATCGTTGTATTTGCGCTTTGTCCCCAAACTCATTAAGGCTCGCTTCGAGTTCCTGATCAGTATAACAGTAGTGTATTTCTTTGCCTTTTGAAACTTTATAGAGAGGGGGCTGCGCTATGAAAACATTGCCTTGCTCTATGGTCTTGCGAAGATATCGGTATAAGAAAGTAAGCAGTAGAGTTCGTATGTGGCTTCCATCAACATCTGCATCTGTCATTAATATTATCTTTTTATATCGGATGTTTTCTGGATTATAATTTTCCTTTATCCCGGTGCCTATCGAGGCAACGAGGGCTTTTATCTCAGCGTTTTCGAAAATCTTATCATAGCTGGCTTTCTCAACATTCAAGATCTTTCCCCTTAATGGAAGTATGGCTTGGATGTGTTTGTCCCGCCCCTGCTTACTTGATCCGCCTGCGCTTTCTCCCTCAACTATGAAAAGTTCGGTTTTTTCTGGATTCCCTTCTATGCAGTCAGCAAGCTTTCCTGGAAGGACCGTGTTGTCAAATATGCTCTTTTTTCTCACAAGTTCTCGTGCTTTTCTTGCACTTTCTCTTGCAGAAGCAGCAGATATTGCCTTCTCTATTATGACTTTTGCGTCAGAAGGATTTTCTTCTAAATATCTTGAAAGTGTTGAGTATACAAGACTTTCAACTATATTCTTGATTTTTACATTTCCGAGTTTTTCCTTTGTTTGTCCTTCAAACTCCGGATTCTGCATTAAGATATTAAGAACCGCAGTTAACCCTTCCCTAACATCGTCCCCTGTGATCTTTGCTTGTTGTTTAATTGGTACTTTATTTTTTGATATATAATTAAGCACTGCCCGAGTTAAAGCTGAGTGAAAACCAGAAACATGTGTTCCGCCACCATTAGTTTTTATATTATTTACAAAGGATTCCGTTTTTTCTTCATAAGTTGTATTGTATTGTAGTGCAAATTCAACCTCGGTTCCTTCCTCTTCTTTTTTTGAAGAGAGAGGTTTTGTAAGCGTTTGTTCTCCTTTATTCAAGAAAGATAGAAAGTCAAGCAAGCCTTTTTCAGAGAAGAAGACTTCTTCCTCAACGCTCTCGAATCGTTTGTCTATCAAGATTATTTTAAGACCAGGATTTAGAAAGCTAGTGTATCTTAATCGTTCTATTAAATTACCAGAATCAAAAGCGAGCGTAGAAAATATCTCTTTATCAGGTTTAAAGTGGATGGTTGTACCGGTTTCTGTTGTCTCGCCGATTAATTCTAGATTAGAAGTAGGAGCGCCTTTTGAAAAGGTCTGTTTATATATGTGACCATCTTTTTTAACCAAGACTTCAGTAAGTTCAGAGAGTGCGTTAACAACTGTTAGGCCAACGCCATGAAGACCTCCAGATACCTTATAAACATCGCTATTGAATTTTGCCCCTTTGTGTAGGGTCGTCATTATTACTTCGAGAGC
>CAYWXC010000149.1:0-1706 GCA_964462345.1 Microcaldota archaeon
GAAATGCTTTGAGACCCATGGCATTCCTTCGTGTATTCTGAATTTTCCTTAAGTCGTATATGGCAGTCATGTCATCATTCCCTTCCAGACTGACCCATTGATTTTTTCAATTTTGTAATCAAGTCATACGCTAAATGTTCTTCTGTTCGGCCATCACACATTAGCCCTACTATGTTGTTCCAAAGGTTATCTGGTGAGATATCTTCGAATCTATCCTCTGCAGACTCCCTTGTTTCTGCGTATAATGATCTTAAGCTAAGCCTGCCAGCATGTTCTGCAATCTTACCCATTAAATCCACATACGGCTTTTCGATGTTGTCTTTATATGCAGAGGATAGATTCGAAGATATCTCACCAGATAACCTTTGGAACAACATAGTAGGGCTAATGTGTGATGGCCTAAACTTAACTGCTTCGTCGAAAGCAGCATAGACAATTGCAGATTTTAAGTTTATGAGTGTTTCTTTCCAATAAAGACCGTTGCCACCTAGGTCAATTATATTTAGATGTGTATCAAGAGCTTTTGCTGCTGCCACAAAATCCATTTCCGCCAATGCTTTTTTGTAAGCATCAGTATAGTGCCCTCTTCGTAGAGACTCTGCCTTTCGCACCTGGCTTCCTGCGAGATTTGCATTCCCTAATTCCGAATTGTGCCTTGATGCTCTCTCGAATAATGTTGCTGCGCTTATTTTATGACCAGGCCTCCCTTGATCCAAGATTGCATTCGCATATTCCTTCGTAGAGCCTGCAATATGCCTTCTTAAGACAGCTCTCTCTTGTTCAGACATCCTTCCTTTTTGGACAAGGCCATTTGCAAAAGATGCAGCTGCTTCAAGAAATATGCTCGCACGCTCAAAATTTTTATGTTTCGCTTCCATGCGGGCCTCGAAAAAGTAAGCGTTGAGCGTTCTTGAATCCTCTTCAGTTATCTGGATAGTTAGAGTGTGGTTGAAGTTGATTCCAGACAACTCGGCATCGTATGCTGCGCGTGTATCTGGATTTATCAAAGTAGTATATATGGCAGTTATCTTTTTGAATTTTTGGCCTCCGTCTGCCTTTCCAATAGAGCTTGTGTCAGGATGCACAGACTTTGCTACTTCCCAGTATGCTTTCTTTATCTCTTCTTTGGTAGCGTTCTCGCTAACCCCCAGCATTTCATAATAATTAGACATACAATTGTATTTGGGTTTTTTGATATTTAAGTGTTGTTGATAAATATCGGGGAAAAACGCAACATTTAAATAGCGTCTGCACTTAGGTATATCTGTGGTCTCTTGTTAATCGTTGACGCGGTCAGGAAGAGCCATTGGGATCATGCTTAATCCAGGAAAGAGAGTAAGAAAAAAATGAGCGTTGCAGAATTGTTAACTCTTTATTATAAGATAGCCATTGTTCCGATTATACTCTCAATTATCTTCGGGTTTGCTGCATCTATGGTTCTTGGGACACATTACAAAGGCTTTGTAACGAATGATACAGCTTTTTGTGCGATACGAGGATTGAGCGCGGTAATATTGATTTCATTGTTTGTATTTGCCATATTGATTGAACCCATTTGCCTTCTTGTAAGCGCCTTCATGGTACAGCTTGTTGGAGGGCCATCACTTTCAGTGGTGGGAGGATGTCAAATGATTATTATATTTAGGTTTGTTGCAATAGTTGCAAGTAGTATCTGATTTTGTGCATTCCATTTTTTTGGAAAACAG
>CAYWXC010000150.1:0-1669 GCA_964462345.1 Microcaldota archaeon
GACTTAAGGAAAATTCAGAATACACGAAGGAATGCCATGGGTCTCAAAGCATTTCCAGAAGATGTCCATATTGTTGGCATCCATGATCTTGTAGGGCTGTTACGCTCCTCAAATCTGGACCACTTTGGGACCGTGCGCGTTTTTTATCATGACACCAAAGATTTCAAAGCAAAAACAAGAATTTTCAAGAGACACATACATAGTCCAAAAGCCGCATCAAGCACTGCAGACATCAAAGGCGGTTGGGTTGAAATCACCGCTGAAAAATACGTCAATATCGATGCATATATCGGAACAACCTCTATCGTTATGGAGTCTGCTTCTATTGGCGCTTCTCATTTATATCGAAACACAATAGTCAGAGGGAAAGCAACAATTGGTGACGGGAGCACAATCTCCTCTGGCGCAAGAATCTTTGGAAATGCCTCCATCTCCCATTCAACCATTGGCGATGAGTCTGTTGTCTCATCTGGAACGATTACAAATTCGAAGCTTAAGCGAACAGATATTTCTGGGAACGAGATCTGGATAAAAAATGCAACGCTGACAAACGTCTCGGTAACATCAAACGGAAAACTTACTGTGCGCAACCTCTCTTTAGATACATGCACTATTGATGGGAAAGGAACTCTAGCAGCACCATTATCTACTAAACGATTTCATATGTTGCGCCCAACGATTCAAGGAACCATTTTCTCTGGAGACATACATCTTCTCATTGCAGACTTCGTCTCAGCGAGAAGGAAAGCTTAAGCACATGACAGCATACTATAAATAAATATCACATCAAACTTAATAATAATTTAATTCTTTAAACACACGGGTCCGTAACTCAGCTTGGCCAGAGTGGAAGGCTTTTAACCTTTAAGTCGTGGGTTCAAATCCCACCGGGCCCGCTCATTAACTTATCTGATATCCAAATGAGGATCCGGCTCTGACCTTCTTGTATATTCTGCCTTCAATTGCACCCCATGCAAAACCGAAAACAAGCTCTGCAATAAAGAATATTATAAAAGGCACCAGGCCATTGAAGAATGCATAATCTATTGCTAACAAACCTGGGACGAGAAAACAGATAAAGTTTATAATTGCAAGCTGCAGTGTGCTGTTGGTCAGCAGATGCCAACTATTGTTAAGCGCTTTGCTCCTTTCCATATTCTTGTTTGCGTATAATATCATCGGAGCAAACGAATACCTAAGCATTGCCAGGTGTAATATTGCAAATGAAGCCAGCACTATCAAAAACAGCGAATAAGAGATATAGCTGGGTACGTATAACGCAACAGCAAAAACATACAGCAATACCATTCCCAGTATATAAACGAGAGGTTGCATGCTGGTTGCCGAAAGCGATATCTCCTTAATCCTCTGTCCATTATCAACTCCTGCAAAATGTCTTTTAATTTCTGATTGGAACGCTCCGGAGACAGAGAATAACAGATAAAAAACTGCTGCTGCACCTATCCACATTAGAATATTTGTGTGAAGGTTAAACAGGTAAAAGAATACAAAAAGAAATGCGGAAAGCACCAATGCCTGCGGTACACCTAGCAATATCTTGGGAATGTCTGCTGCTTTGACACTACTCAATTCCCTTAAGGAAGAAATGGCTGGGAAGCTTTTATCCTTTAAATATATTCCATCCTCGTTAATATTATGGTCCTCTTCG
>CAYWXC010000151.1:0-1601 GCA_964462345.1 Microcaldota archaeon
AGATAAAAAACCTGCATGTATCGATAGGAGACAAAGAAGTTGTAAAAGGAGTCAATCTTACGATAAAAGAAGGAGAGTTCCATGTGCTCATGGGGCCAAATGGTTCTGGGAAGACATCATTATCAAGAGCCATAATGGGCCATCCAAAGATGAGAATAACGAAAGGGGAGATTCTTGTCGACGGAAAGAGCATAAAGGAATTGTCTGCAGACAAGAGGGCGGCGCTGGGATTGTTTTTGGAATTTCAGAACCCTATAGAGGTAGATGGTCTCGGGCTTGCAAATTTCCTGAACACAGCCAAGGCATCAATATCTGAGGAGAAGATATCCCCAAGGGAATTCCTTGATGAGATCAAGGAAAACGGAAAGAAGCTGAAGTTGAGGGAAGACCTTATACAAAGACCACTGAACTTCGGATTCTCTGGTGGTGAGAAGAAGAAGGTGGAGATTCTCCAGATGCAGATGCTTAAGCCGAAAATAGCAATACTCGATGAGCCAGATTCAGGTCTTGATGTTGATGCAGTAAAAGTTGTTGCAGAGAACATTAATGGATATGCGGGCAAACAGAAATGCGGAATCATGCTGATAACGCACTACAGCAGAATACTTAAGTACATGGAGCCCCAGTTCGTCCATATAATCCACAATGGCAAGATAGTGAAGGAAGGAGGGAAGGAACTGGCAGAAGAGATTGAGAAGGAAGGATATAAGGTCGATGAGTAATGGGATTCAACCCTTTGGAGATAAAGAAGGATTTTCCAATCTTTAATAGGACTATTTATGGGAAGCCTTTGGTATACCTAGACAGCGCTGCGACTTCGCAGAAGCCTATCTCAGTTATTGAGAAGATAACTGATTATTACAAGAATTACAATGCCAACATACACAGAGGCATATACAAAATAGCTGAGGAAGCTACGGAAGCTTACCAAATATCCAAGGACCTTACCGCAAAATTCATCAATGCGGAATCTTATCGCAACATAATTTATTGCAGGAACACTACCGAGGCGATAAATCTCGTTGCTCTTACCTTCGGAAATGCTAGTATTAAGAGAGGAGACCATATACTGATAACAGGAATGGAGCATCACAGCAATATAGTACCATGGCAGCTCCTTGCGAACAGAGTAGGAGCTACTCTTGACTATGCGATGCTGAAGGATGGCACTTGCCTAAATATTGAGGATTACAAGAAGAAGCTTGAAGTTAAGCCAAAGATAGTTGCATTGACCCAAGTTTCAAATGTTCTTGGAACAATCAATGATGTGAAAGAGCTTGCAAAGATGGCCCATGAAGCTGGAGCCATAGTTTTAATAGATGGAGCGCAGTCCGTTCCGCACATGCCAGTCGATGTCAAAGATATTGATGCTGATTTCTTCGCATTCTCAAGCCATAAGATGCTTGGTCCCGCAGGCCTTGGAGTTCTTTATGGAAAAGAAGATCTTCTTGAAAATACAGAGCCACTCTATGGTGGAGGAGATATGATAAGAAGTGTTGATTTTCAGAAATCGACATGGAATGAACTTCCATGGAAATTCGAATCCGGAACCCCAAACATAGAAGGAGGAATAGGCCATGGGGCAGCGATAGAATATCTTA
>CAYWXC010000152.1:0-1597 GCA_964462345.1 Microcaldota archaeon
TCACTCCGTTGAATGGATATCCGTGTGCTTTCGCGTCAATTCCTATGCTATGTGTCATCGAAGGTGATGCGAACATGCCGACCAGTACTCCTGCTATCAACATGACAATTACAGCTATCACGGCAAACGGTCCTATGTTGTCATTCATGTCAGCGCCTCCTTCTCAACAGCAATATGACGGTCACTGCCAGTACACCGCCGAAGATGATAAAGAATATCATCAGGTCACCACTGCTGAAAATATTGAATGGGCTTGACTGAGATGGTGTGAACGCGACTTTCACAGTCTGATTGCTTCCTA
Source organism: Microcaldota archaeon (assembly GCA_964462345.1). GTDB lineage: Archaea > Micrarchaeota > Micrarchaeia > Micrarchaeales > CABMGC01 > JAMCSO01. Next base: position 302 of record CAYWXC010000152.1, read on the forward strand.
CGTAATTGTTGTAAACTGATGGATTGCTGTAGTAACCTGTCGCGTTGACGTACATCACGACATTACCTTGAGCTACCGTGACGTTTATCTCAGTTCCTGCCCCACCAGAGCCTATTGTTGCCGAAAATATGGAACCGCCGTAGTTCACATACCATTTTGTGCCTGAAGGCAACCCCGATGCGATGAAAGTCACTTCATATTCATGGTAGAATGTGATTGACACAGACATATTTCCAGTGACATCTACGTAACCCGAGGACGGTGATGCGCCGAAATATGACGGAGGACTGATGCTATATGCAAAAGTTCCTGTGGGGCTGTTGAATGTTATAGAAGATGTAGATGACGATTTCTGCACACCATTGAAAGTGACGGCCCATGTCTTGCCTGATGGAAGAGTGTTTTCGGTGAAAACAACATTGTACACATACGAGAACGTGATGAATACTGATGTCGACGCTCCTGATACCGTGACTGATCCAGATGATGGTGTGGAAACATAGTTGGTGACTGAACCTATCGAGTATGAATACGTTCCATTAATCTCTTGGAACACAATAAGGTCGCTTTGAGATGAATTAGTCACACCGTTGAGTGTTACTGACCACATCGTGTTTGTTGGCAGACCCGCTTCGCTGAAATTGACATAATAGGTATATTCCGAAAACACTATTGCTACGTTTACCGTACCTCCGCTGACAATGAACTGCCCTGGATATGATACTGCTTTGTATGCCTTGTTGGCGGTCGCTACCGAATAATTGTAAGTGCCGTTGGGTTCACTGAATGAAATGGAAGTTGTTGTTGAGCTGAAAGTCTGTCCATTTGTCAGGTTCACATACCATGTAGTCGATGATGGTAGTCCAGATTCAGAGAATGAGACCGTATATGTGACAAGTGAAAATGTTATCGATTCAGTTATCGGACTGCCTGCGACGGTAAAGGTTCCAGATTGTGGTGATGCCGAATATGACTTGTCCAGTGATGCAATCTTGAATGAATATGATGCATTGAACAGATCGACTGTATATGAAGTACCTGTCAGCGGTCCGCTTGACGTACTCATGTTCACATACCATGTATATCCGCTCGGCAATCCGGTCTCACTGAACGTCACCGCGTACGCGTGCCTGTATCCCCAGATATATGGAACGTTATCAAAGGTCTTTGAATTTGGATTATTGTTGACAGCATTTACTCCTGTGCCTGTGATTGAGTGTACGACGAGATTATGAGGCGGTGTGAGCCATGCGACGCCATTATATCCAGTGACAGTTACGTTGACCACTGGCGTGT
>CAYWXC010000153.1:0-1596 GCA_964462345.1 Microcaldota archaeon
GGCACTTTGTGTCATAAACTACCTTGTGGTACTCCTTTTTGTAAATCTCCTTGTGCGCATCGTCTTTCCTATACTTCTTCGTTATTCTCTTCTTGAGATCTGATTTGGACTTCTTCTGAAGCTCTTTTTTGTTCATCGCAATCAATATAATAAACAAATAAGTATCTATTTAATATTAATTGAGCTAACTATTACATACTTAACAAGTTCTGAAAAATATTATAAATCTGAAAAGTGAACGTTGCAATCAAAGAATATCATACTCAAAACCCCTATCTGAAAAAGATATATCTATAATTTCCAGATCTTTTCTAGACCCCCAGAACTCGCGTAATCTTCTTTCTTGAATAGTGTCCTTAGTCAATGCAACTATCGCATCCCTACCCCCTGACCCCGGTAACTTTGCAACCAATGCGCCATTCTTCTTACTTTCTTCTATGAGGTCTGTTGCATAATCATCTTCTATATCCACGCCACTTTTTTTACCGAGCTCTTTGGTAGCAGCTCTTCCAATATCAAACGCGTGCACAAACTCCTCAATAACATTTTCTGGTAGCATTTCAGACAACTTTTTCAGGGCTTTTAATGCGTCAAGATTTGCAGAATTTATGGCAGAAATAATACTCTCATATTCTTCTAGGCTTTCTTTTTTAAACTCAAATACCTTACTTACTGATGCATGTGTAGAGGTGCCTTCTCCAGAAAAGTTTGCCATGACTGGGATGAAGCTATTAGGCAGGATCATCTTTTCGATAGAATAATCCCATTCACTATTGATTAGGTTGAAAAGTTCTTCATTGCTAAACTCTTTAGGTAGAGCTGTTATTATAGATGGAGAGTACCTAACATAAATTATTGACCCAAAAGTAGCAGATGCAACATCGAATCCGCTACCTACCTTTCCTGTTGCAAGGCTATGTGCAAGCTGCGCAAGCTTATGTGTCTTCTGATTATCTGGATCATCTATCTCAAATAACTTTATGAGTGTACCAATGGCAGCAACAGATACTGCAGCACTGCTTCCAAGTCCGCTTTTTACGATCTTGCCCCCAATGTTCTTGTAAAGAATCTCCGGATCACTTTTTGTTGTGATGCTAATTCCACTTAATTCCCTTCCTACAGAAACTGCATATCTCAATGTTACTTCTACACATGTAAAAACTAATTTAAGTTTATCATCAACATCTGCCATAATTCTTCCATTCTTTTCTACTATTCCTTCAATCCTTGACCCAAACTGTGGAGCATCAATTTCTATCCTTCCAGAAGCATTTCTAGTAGCTTCAACATAAACTCTAGAATTAACTGTTGTGACAAATCCTATGTTTGGCCTCTCAAGTACTGAATATCCACCTAACCACAATATCTTTCCAGGCGCTGATCCCTTTATCGTACTTACCATGGTTTATTCACCTGATACTGGAAGTAATGTGTTTGGATCTATAAGTGATTGGCTTTCATCAAGGACTCTTGCTCCTCCTCCAATGCCAGGAACTATGAGCTTAGATATCCCACTTATTTTTTTCAGCGCTTCCATAACCTTATCAAAATCCTTATCTAATGTTAGTATAACTGCATTTGGTCCTGCATCATAAG
>CAYWXC010000154.1:0-1581 GCA_964462345.1 Microcaldota archaeon
AGGACATAGCCTTGCCAAGGCTAAAGCCCGGGTTCGAATCCCGGCAATCGCACTCTTTAATCTAAGAACTCTTTATCTACAAGATAATAATAAGATAAGAAGATTCTTATAAAGCCAGAGAAGACTCCAAATTCTGGAACTAACAAAAAGGAGACCCCGTCTATAACTCCTGGTGCTATTAAAATGAAGATATATGTCCAAACTCCTGGAGAATTTGCGTCTTTGATTTTTAAATAACTCACAACAAAGAGAAGTATAAAAAGTACGTAAAACGGTAGAAAAGCATCAAAACTGGCTATAAGAAGTCCTATTATTGAGAGTATGATGAATGTCACTATCCCTATTTTCTTGTAACTGTAAGCTCCTTCATCAGTTGAATGCTGTTTAAGGGCTTTTCAACTGTCATAGGTCCTGATGAATTTAATGGGGAACTTGTTCTGGTTGAATCATCCGTTGACACATTCTAATTATTATGTAAACGTTTAAATGCCTTATTTTAATCCGTAAACCGTATCTTTGTACTACACTTCAAAAAAACCAAGCATTCCACGCATACGTCTTGGTTCTTTGAATCTTATCGGATTATTTATTATAAATCCATAAATTGGAATTGAGTATCCCTTTACAGCAAGATGCTTCTTCAATTCTTTTTTGAATTCTGTATTATCTATATACTGTTTTACCCCAACAAGGTCCGCAGCACCAACTACAGCTCCTTTATCGAGAGTTTCTGGATCAATTCTGAAATATTTACATGCATATTTATCAATTGTCATTGATGCATGTATCAGGAATCTGCCTCTGAACCTGGTATTCCATGTCCTAAGCTCAATCTTTTTCTTACCTGAAGCTAGAAACTCTGCATATGGTTGCTTTAAAGATAAACATTTCATATACTACTTACAACCATAAATTCAAAAAGTATATAAGTTTTGAATAGCTAATATCTTATGGTGTAAATATGAAAGATGAAAAGGAATCGTTTCATGAGAGAAAGATGGAGATACTAAAGAAAAGAGAGGAACTTTTGAAATCGATGGATGAGAAGGAACTACGCGCATTCATAAAAGGATATATGATGGCAGAACACATGACATTTAAGAGACTTAGTGCTGTACTAGCATCTGATTGTGGCGATTGTAATGGATGTTGTGGTGGGAGCCAATCATGTAATTGTGGTTCCTGTGATAGCCGTTCTTGTGGATGTGGCAAAGAGAACTGTGATTGCGGTAAGTAATACTTTATAATAAACAGTTCTTCTAATCCTTTTTGTTTTTCTCTTTAGAACTAGCAGTTTTTTCAGATTCATAAAACCATCTTATGCTCGTATCTTCATCCTTAATCAACGGCATCGAGAGAGCCTCCTCTGGAGTTACCCACTTAAAGGCTTTATGCTCTCTTGGATCTAGTCTTATTACAGAACTTATGGGAAATGCAGCAGAATAACCATAGTATATAAAGTCATATTCTGGATAACGTACAAATACCTTTCCCAATATTTTAAGTTATTAGCAAGAAGTACCACAGCTGTCTCCTCCAAGACTTCCCTAACTATTGCATCAAGTGGTTTTTCTCCCTTTT
>CAYWXC010000155.1:0-1546 GCA_964462345.1 Microcaldota archaeon
ACCCCCAGCCCTCTTTGTTGTGTCTGTAGGTATTGGAGTAACATCTTCTATGCTGCCTATCCTAAAACCAGATCTGGCGAGTGCTCTTACGACAGCTTGTGCGCCTGATCCAGGGGTTTTGGAGTTGTGCCCCCCAGGGGCCCTTATCTTGATATTGATATGAGTTACTCCTCTCTCTATTGCCTCTGCAGATACCTTAAATGCAGCCTGCATGGCGGCTCTTGGAGAGCCTTCTTCATGATCAACATCGACAACCATCCCTCCGCTTCCTGTTGATATTGTCTCTGCTCCTGAGAGATCGGTCAAGGTTATTATTGTGTTGTTCTTTGAAGAGAAGATGTGAGCAACGCCCCACCTGACTCCCTTTGCTTTGTACTTTTCTTGTGCAACGCTGACTTCATTCTCATATGAAATATCTTCTTTCTTTGTGCTAGCAACCTTCTGTTGCTGCGCTTTCTGCGATTTAACATTGGTTTTCTTTGCTGCCTTTGCCATTTTATGCACCTACATTCTCAACAGTCTTTGCTGCTTCTGCCTCCTGTATTGCAGGAGCATTTGGATTTGGCGCTGTTTCTATGTCGCCAGCGTTTATGTTTATCGGCTTATAATAATTGATTGTCTTTTCTTCATCGCTTCTGACAAGGTAGCCTGGAGACTTTACTCTTCTACCATTTATTGAGACGAACCCGTGAGTTATAAGCTGTCTTGATTGCTTAAGGCTCTTTGCCATACCTTTTCTGTAAAGCACTGACTGAAGTCTCCTCTCTAATATTGCTTCTGTCTTGATAACCAGTATGTCGTCAAGATTCGCATCGCTTCTTACAATATTGTACTTTGCTAGCCTTGATATTATTGCCTTTCCAGTCTCTTCGCTTGCCCTTCCAGAAAGAACTGCTCGGACATTTCTCCTTATTCTTCTCAGCTCACTCGCAGCTTTCCAGAGCTCCCTGAGGTTTCTAAGACCATAAGAATCCCTGAGTTTATGCTCATTGCTTATTCTTATTCTATCCCACATCATTTTTGGCTTCTCATATTTCTTTCTGATTCTTTTCGGGGATCCCATTCACTCACATCTTATTTTGCAGGTGCGCTACCCGCGCCCTTCTTTGCTGGCTGCAGGCTCTTCTTTACGACACCCACAGTGCTTCCAGTTCTTCCAGTTGATCTTGTCTTCTGACCTCTGGCTTTTTGACCATATTGATGTCTGAAGCCCCTGTAGGTCTGAATTTTAATATCATTTTCTATGTCTTGCTTGACTTTTACAATTAAATCTGTTCCTGAGAGATGTATATCTGATCCTGAATTCATTTCCTTCCTTCTGTTCAACAAGTATTGAGGGACTTTTACTTTTAGAGGGTCTTTGAGTATGCCTTCAAGTTTTGATAGCTGTTCTTCAGAAAGGGTTCCTATTTTAGTATCTCTGCTTAGGTTGAGCGTCTTTTCAGCACCAAGAGCAAGTGCGTTTGCCATATTATGGCCTACACCCTTTATTTGCATCAATGCGTGAGGTATGTTGTATCTTCCGCTGATATCTCTACCAGCCATT
>CAYWXC010000156.1:0-1519 GCA_964462345.1 Microcaldota archaeon
GCCCAACCATACGTCATCAGATATTCCATAGCGCTCTGCAATTTTCTATGATGTCTTTTGATTGATTTTGAGTATCTGCAATGCGAGGTAATGTGAACACCTTGACACATTAACATTATTATAAACGTTTATATACTTAAGTTCCAACTTTGAGCAGCGAAATTTCTAACTTCTGACCTAACTCGATTCGCCGAATCGACTTTTACCAGCACAGATTGAGGTTTTTATCCCTACATTTGAGGGGAAAATCACCCAGAACTGCCCGAACCTACGGTGAAAGACTGCTTGTGGGCCTGGACTTGTTTTGAGATAGTATATCTTACGGAGCAGAGTAATCCTGCCACCACGTACCAGACCATATTACATTTGTGGCAATGCCATCATTGTTGTTTCCTGAATAATCGTTTGCGTTGCCATTGAGCGGCCACCATCCAACGAGATTCTGAAGATCTATCGGTGCACCGCCGATACCTAAGACATACATACCTTGAATCTCTGTTTGGCTTAATATTGCATTATAAAACTGCACATTAGCGAATGATGCATATGGGAATTCAGGACCAATAAAGAAATTTTGGTTGCTTGCCGCGTAGTTATATGTAGGTAGATTGATATCTGATGCAACTTCTTTTCCATTGATGTAAAGTATGGCTTGATCTTTGTTTATATTTATAGTATATGCAATATTAGTCCATGTATTGTTCTGGAAATCTGTACCAAGGAAGCACCCTGACCACCCTGATACAGAACTAAAGCACATATTCACAAATGCACTATCGTATCCTCCAAGAGAAATTATCCAGCCCCCCATGGATCCCCAGCCTTCTATGCCAACCGCTTTTGGATATAGATAAGTAGAAGGGTGATTTACATAGACCCAAAAGGAGATTGTAAATTCTTTATATGTGCTCCACTGTTTCGCAACATTCTCTATTTCTATAGGTCCACTATTTGTAAATGATGCAACATACCTTGGAAGTTCATTGCAGACTCCACCACCTTCAAGAGAGATAAATGAAGTAGTTCCAGGACCGTTTGGCCTTACAACCCGGCATCCTCCTGCAACTGCCTTCGGAGCAAAAAAGAGCGGATTTGTTACGCCCATTGAGAATAGAACGACAAGCACTACCGATATTATCAAAATCGCCCAACCATACGTCATCAGGTACTCCATTGCCGACTGGGCGTTATTTCTACGTGTCTTGCCCATCTCCTTTTTCATCAATTCATCTTCAAAGCGTAAAAAGTCTTGAGATCTCTTCTCTTTCCTTTTCGAATTTCTTGCTTATCGGTTCCATTATTCTATATAGTGAATCTGCAACATTCCTTTTAAGGTCTGATGGATGAAGCTTTCCTTCCCCATAATCTTTCTCAAGATGCTGATATGTGTTATACTCGACATCTCCTCCGAATCTGGCATCTCTCTTAACCTCAAATCTTCCGAGATTCGGGAATATGACATATTTGCAGAGTTTCAGCACCGGATTCTCATCAGTTACCTTCTCAGGAGACCATGCCT